>CAZPIM010000254.1:0-1516 GCA_964586385.1 uncultured Anaerolineaceae bacterium | reverse complement strand
ACGATGTCGACAATCTGCCCCAGTTCGTTTGTTTCGGTTGAGAATCGATAGCGATGTCCTTCCTGCCCTATAAATTTCATACCCAGTGCTTCGGTTAGAATGCGGGCAGTCGATTCAACCTCGTCCAGCCAGAGCGTTACGGAGTGAAATCCCAGCAACTGTTTTTCATCCGGCACATCACTATGTGACGTTGGTGTAACTACCGGTATTTTGATTTCTGGTGAGGTAGTGATCAATTCCAGATGCAAGCCGTCCGGGTCCTGGAATGGCAAGACCTCTGCATTGAACCGGGTATCTTCCCCTGATGGTTGAAAGCCGAAATGCTTAAGTCTGGCAGCCCAAAAAGATCTTGCCTTTTCTGGGATTGCATAAGCAAAGGCCGCGGTTTCTCCGTTGCCGGCTTGACCGGGTGGGATATGAGCCCACGGGAAAAAGGTCAGCGCAGTTCCGGGCTTACCGCTATAGTCGCCATAATAGAGGTGATAAGTGCCCGGGTCATCAAAGTTGACCGTCGTTTTAATCAGTCGCTGCCCCAGCACTTGCTGGTAAAAATCAAGATTGGTTTGTGGTTCTTTCGCGGCGGCAGTAATGTGATGTAAGCCGAGTGTTTTCATTACAGGTAATCCTTTCATTCATACCATTAAAATTAGTTCGATGTCGAAATAATATCAGAATAGTCAGTTCTTTTTAATCCATTTGTACAATGTTGAAAGATGCTTCATTGATCATCTTTGTGAAAAATGAATCGGAAGTTACCCCCTTTGGGAAAAATGAATCAAGCCTGAATTCGAGACTGAATATTCCCTGGTCTCATCAGTCCGAATAACGAATCGCGGGATTCAATCAAAATTGTGGATAACTTGCAAAAAACTGTGGATAAAGCCGCTAAAGTGGTGGATAAAAAACGGGAAAACCGGTAGAGAAAAGCTGTTTTTTGGTGGAGAATGTGCAATATTTGGTGGAGAAAATGGGGAAGAAAATGGGAAAAGCGTGGAAAACCGGGGGATAATTGCTTGGATTAAGGGGATATATTAAATAAACACGGGGGACAAATCCGTGACGAAAATGTGGATAAGTGCCCTATTTCTGTGGATAAGTCCGATTAATTGTGGAAAAACAGTTCTAGAAATCTGTTAAAGGTATTGTTCGGTATTGAAAATAAAGATCAAATAGCGGTTAAGGAATCGTTTCCTGATTTGTGTCATCTATCTGGTTTTTATAATTTTTTTTGATGGACATTCCAGGTTACTTAAGTTAAAAAGAAAACAGGCTGACAAAAGCAGCCCGTTCACCTTTTCATATGGGAGATAACTATGCGGGATGAATTGCTTCGTTAGGGCAAACATCAACGCAGGCAGCGCAATCCTGGCAGAGTTCGGCATCAATTACATAGTAGCCATCACCTTCAGAAATTGCACCTTCGGGGCATTCTGGTTCACATGCGGCGCAAGCCAGACATTCATCAGCGTTAATTACGTGGGTCATTTAATCGTCCTTTCATCCAAATCTGATGGAT
>CAZPIM010000253.1:0-1548 GCA_964586385.1 uncultured Anaerolineaceae bacterium | reverse complement strand
TCCTGGAACCTAAACGATCCAGCAGTTTCCCGGCAGTGGGTGAACCGACAGACATCGCCAAAACCAATGGCATCAATAGAAAACTGGCTGCAGATTCTTTTACACCCAATGTGGTTACAGCCAGCAGTGGCATAAATATTAAAGAAGATTCAATCATACCGGCACCAAAAGAAAGCATGCTCCCCAGTCGAAGTTGCTTATTTTGAAACAAAGTGAATGGGATAATTGGATTCAAAACCTGTTTTTCGATTTTGATAAAAAGCAGCAGCAAAATGATGAATCCCAAAAGAAATGGAAGAACTTGATAACTGAGCAGGCTTTCAACAAGTCGCGAAGAATTGATTTGATTGATCCCAACTGCCAAACACGACAATAAAGCTGCCAAAATGATCATCCCTTTCCAATCGAAAGAAAGGATGGTTTGTGGTCGCGTCGAAGGTAAAAAGCGCATGCTCAAGAATATGACCATTGCTGCGATTGGAATATTGATTAAAAACAGCCACTTCCAGCTTGTTATGGAAAGAATTACACCGCCCAAAATCGGACCGATGATGAAGGCAATACCAAAAACCGCACCAATTAATCCCAATGCGCTGCCGCGTTTCTCCAATGGAAATGTATCTCCAATTACGGCGGATGCCACAGGGAAAATTCCGCCTGCACCAAAACCCTGAATTGCACGTCCGACTAAAACGATCCAGAATGACGGGGAAAATGCGATCAAAATTGACCCGAATGCAAAAAGAGCGACATCCATCACATAAATATTTCGTCGGCCAAAAAGATCGGAAAGCTTCGCCATCAAAGGTGTACCAATCAGGTTAAACAAGACATAGATAGAGAAAATCCAGCTCAACGTCCGTTCAGTCACTTGAAATTGTGCGCGGATGGCTGGCAAAGCCGGTCCAACAATGGCAATATCCAGCGCACCCATTAATACGCCAAAAAATAAAACGGTCAAAATCCGATTTGTTTTTTTATCTTGCATTTTGTCGCCTGTCATAAAAAGATTTACTTACCGAACGGTTAGTAAGTAAAATTTTAGCATGCATTGTAGATGCTGCAAAATCTTTATATAGGGATTGCTCTTGCAACCGAAATATTTTTTTTGCTGTTACGAAAAATGTTGTGGATCATCCATGATTTTTTGGACATTCTCAAAGAATTGCCCGACGTGCAAACCGTCCACCAGGGCATGATTTGCATTCAAGGAAAGGGGCATGAGGATTTGGTCTTGTTGATTGAAAATTTTTCCCCAGGTAATACGTGGAAAAGAATCAGCCGGATTGAGCGGTAAAGGATGATTGATTTGGGTAAACGATACCCAGGTCATGGTGGTTAAAAAAATCATATCATCCCTGCCAGGTTCGTCCTGAATGGACGGGTTAGCCCTGGTCGCTTGGATGCCATCCAGCACCCGTTGATGAAAAACCGAAAAATCCTTCGCATAGTCGACAGTTGCAAATCCAAATGTCTTGTCGTCAGCCAGAACAGTAAATGAACTACGGACGACCGCATGTTCCACAACCTGATCCCCACGGATGCGTA
>CAZPIM010000252.1:0-1595 GCA_964586385.1 uncultured Anaerolineaceae bacterium | reverse complement strand
GGGGTGTGTTCTTCAAATGTTCCGTCATAACTATAGACAGCCAGATCTTCGGGAGTAGACAAGACACCTGTTTTACCGACTGCTTTTTCTAATTCTGCAATGATTTTTATGTCCATGATTAATCCTTCTCATTGCGATAAGCGCGGTCCAATAATTCGATCGGATGGACAACTTTGACCTGTAAATTACTGGATTTGACCCCGGAAAGGATCTGCATCTGGCATCCCGGGCATCCGGAACTGATATACTCCGCACCGGTTGCGCGGATATTCTCCACCTTACGCCCCATTACTTTTTTGGAGGTTTCGTAATGGGTGATCAATTGGCTTCCGGCCGAACCGCAGCACCAATCAGCTTCCGGTAATTCGATAAATTCCACCCCGTCGATCATTTTTAACAGCTCACGGGGTTGTTTCCATACACCCTGTGCCCGTCTTAAGTGGCACGGGTCGTGATAGGTGACTTTGGCATCAATTCTGCCGGTCGGTTTCTCCAGTGGAATCATCATTAAGAATTCGCTGATGTCTTTTACCTTGTTACTGAACAGCTCGGCTTTCTCCGCCCATTTGGCATCCTCTTTCAGGATCTCGCCATATTCTTTTAACTTCGATCCACAGGTTGCGCAATCGGTAACGATAAAATCCACCTTTTCGGCAGCAAACACGGCAATATTTTCCCTGGCATGTTTCATCACCAGGTCATGCCGTCCATATCCTTCTGCCGGCATCCCACAGCACACCGTATCTTTGGGTGTGATCACGGTACAGCCATTTCTGTTCAAGACCCGCACGGTGGCCTTGCTCTCATCCGAGAACATCAGGCTTTGTGCACAACCTAAAAAGAAACCAACCCGATAGCGCTCTTCATTTAAAGAAGGAGAAATCTCGGGTAAAACTTTTCGTAAAGGACGGGAGGGCATTTGCGGAAGCATCCCTTCCATATCCCGTAATTGGGGTGGCAGGATTTTTCGGATTTTGAATGCGGAAACCAGCTTTCTTAACCCCGTTTTTTGATAAATTCTTAAAGGAAGGGTCGCCAGTTCCATCCGCGAAGCTTTTGCAATCAGCCCGCCAAAAAGGGTGTTTTTCCAGGGTGCCGGGTTTCTTTGTTCCTGCACATAACGCATTTCGACCGCCAAATCCGCCGGGCGAATCCCGACCGGGCAAATATCGTTACAGGCCATGCAATCAAAGCAGGCATACATTTGCTCAATCAGGTTAGTGCTCAGGTCAAGATCGCCTTCCAGTCCTTTCCTGGCAAGTGCCACACGACCCCTGGGAGATGCCGTTTCTGTCAGGTATTCCCGATAGGTTGGGCATACCGCCAGGCATAATCCACAGCGAATGCAGTTCAGGTATTCGTTTTCAGAGGGTCGAATGAGGGTATCTACAGATGTCAATGCGGGCTAACCTTTCTTTTCAGGTAACTTTTCAAAACGTGGTTTATGCAATGTCAAAAATTGGAGTCAAAACTTCCAGAGCTGCACGTCTGGCTTGTTGTGCCACAAGCAAAGGATCCAGTTCCCAATACTCCGGTCGAAACAACTCAATCGAGCAGTGTCCATCATATCCAATATTTTTTAAGATGTTACAAAT
>CAZPIM010000251.1:0-1662 GCA_964586385.1 uncultured Anaerolineaceae bacterium | reverse complement strand
ATATCACCGAACGGAAACGGGATGAAAAAGCGTTGCAGGACCGGGAAGAACGCTATCGGGCTTTATTTAAAGACAACCAATCGGTCATATTGTTAATTGATCCGGCAACCGGATTGATTGAGGACACTAACCTTTCTGCAGCTGCGTTTTATGGCTGGTCTCTGGATGAAATGAAAGGGATGAAAATTACGGAAATCAATACCATTCCGCTGGATCAAATACAACAGAATATGCAAAACGCTATAGAAGAAAAACTTAATTATTTCCATGTCAAACATCGCTTACGCAGTGGTGAAATTCGGGATGTGGAAGTGTATAGCGGACCGATTAAATTGGATAACAGGACATTGCTATACTCAATGGTTCATGACATCACGGAGCGAAGAGTTGCGGAAAACGCATTACGTAATCATTTACAAAGGCAGGAAAGAATTGTCGAATTGAGCACGGCACTTTCAGCCACCGTGGAGCTCGAAAATATTTATCAGACCGTCAGAAATTCCTTAAGAAAAATTATTCCATTTGATACGTTTGGAATCACATTATTGGATCAGGAAGAAATTAGTGCAGTATTTGTGGATCAGCAAGGACAACAAATCGATAAGGAATTTTTGATTTCCAAAAAAGTTGACTTTACGAAAACAGGCTGCGGCAGGACGAAAGCGATCCTTGATTCAAAAACAATTATCGAAACAGAATGTTTCAAAGCAGATTGCGATTGCAACGGATTATTAAATGAACGAACAGGGGATTATGAAAGTGCTATGTTCGTCCCATTGGTAGCAGACGGAAAAGTGATCGGTACCATCGACCTCCTCAGTTTTGAAAAAAATTATTATCAAAGTGAAGATTCAAACTGGATTGGGATTGTTGCCAATCTGACAGCGCTAAATATCCAAAACGCACGTTTATTTTCCAATACCAACAAACGACTGGCGGAATTGGCAGCATTGCACGCCATCGATACCGTAGTTACTTCTTCCCATAGCCAGGAAGAGATATTTAAAGTTCTTTTAGACCAGACCTCCTCAAGTCTAGGCATGGATGCGGCGGATATTTTACTTCTGGATGAAACCGGTCAGACCTTATCCTATGCCTATGGTTATGGATTTGCTTCTTCAACAATCAAGAATCTAAAATTGAAGCTTGGTGAAAGTTATGCCGGGAAAGTGGCAGAAGAAAAGAAAAGCATCATGCTATATGATTTTTCTGTAATTGACAAAACAAATTGGACCGAACATGGTGGGTATATAGAAGAATTTAAAGCATATATCTGTACGCCATTGCTGCTGGAAAATGAAACTATTGGTGTCTTAGAACTCTTTCACAAGACAAAAATAAATCCGGATGCGGATTGGTTGCGTTTTCTGGATTTGTTAGCCGGCCAGGCAGCCATTGCAGCCTCACATGTGAAGTTTTTCCATGAAATTCAGACCGCCAATTTGGAATTGTTAAAGGCTTATGATGCAACGATTGAAGGATGGTCGCAGGCAATGGATTTGCGTGATAAAGAAACCGAAGGGCATACCCAACGTGTGACGGATTTAACGATGAAATTGGCCAGGAAAATGGGGATAGACGATGATGCGTTGATCCATATCCGCAGGGGTGCTTTACTGCATGACATCGGAAAATTAGGTGTCCCGGATAATATTTTATTGA
>CAZPIM010000250.1:0-1685 GCA_964586385.1 uncultured Anaerolineaceae bacterium | reverse complement strand
AGTTTTTGTAAGCGTTGACCACGCATCGCCTGTGCTTCACGGATGGTATGGAATTGCTGTTGTGTAGCCGGGATGAAGGTCAGCGCGATGGTGGTTACGACAGCGATGGGGTGAAACGCCCGGGGAATCAAACGTACCAGGTTTTGAACCGGAACAACGCTGTTCAGAATCGTAAAAAAAGTAAACATCGCAATCAAAACCAGACCGTTGATTGCACCAAAAACGATTGCCTCCAACGTGATCGATCCGCTCAACATTGGAATGTTTCCAGGAATTGTTACCAATACGGTTTCGCCAAAATGTGAAATAAAGGCGTTGAGCAGTGAAGAAAGCAATAAAATAGAAAAAGAAATTTTAAGGGTCGAGACGGGTAAACTTAATTTGGTTTGTTTGAGCACAGATTGGTTTAAGAATAAAATGATTACGAGTAAGATGAGGTAAATGGGATTTCGTGTTGTGGATACAACCACCAATCCTGCAGTCAACCATGCTAACCAGGCGTAGGTATGGATTTTCATGGCTGAACCTTTTGATGAGTGAAATAAAAGCGTTTCTGAAAACGCCTTAAGACTTTAATGGTGGCGCGGCCGAAGAAAAATATTAACAAGGCGTTTCCGATTGCCCGTCCTGCATCCCAAACCAGGGAAGTTGCCAGGTAATAGACACCGTAATTTCTCAGGCTGACCATCATACTATTGCCTGTGCTGAAAGCCTGGTTCGCCGGACCGGAGAGGAATGGCCAGAACCAAAGGTTGGTGATGGCACCGTATAGAAATCCCCAACTGATTCCCAAACCGAATAAGAGGATCATTTCCAGTGCTTTATTTTCCAGGTGGGACCAGACGATAATCCTGCGAACGATTACAGCTGACATACCCACCCAACCTGCTGTAAACATTTGGTTTGGTAACCAGGGACCAACGCCGCCCGTCACCAGAGCCGAGATGAGCATAGTGAGTGCACCCATCAGGAAGCCCAATCTTCCTCCAAAAACATAACCTGTAATCAGAATCAGGAAAAAAACCGGGCTGAAACCTCCGAAAATGGGTAAGGTTAAGTCGATGAAACGTAAAACAGAATTGATTGCGATTAACACACCTAATAATGCGACCAACTTGGTCGATAAGCGCATCTCTTGAATTTCAAAAATGAGCACCAGGATACAAAGAACCAATAACACTGCCATCATCAACGGCAGGTCATTGGTTCTGGTGGAAGCGGAATTTGCCAGATTGGAAATATTTAATAATGGATAGATGTATGCAAAAATGCCCAGACCAGTGGCAAGAATATAAATCAGGGCATTTAGTGCTTTGTCTTTCATTTACTCATTTGCTTTCGCAGGATCAAAACCAGAATTATCCCAAATAAAACAAATATGCCTGCCAAGAGCAGATAGGTTAATGGAGAAGTATTTGATGGCACGATTTCATCAGATGGGACAGCGGTTGAGGACACCAATTCAGAAGTAGGAGAGACGGTTTCTTCCGGAGCTGCGCTAATGATTGCCGGTAAAAATAATTCAGCATTCGGGGCACAGATTTCAGAAAAACTAATTGCGGCAGGTAAGGCTGTGTCACCCCAGGCCCAACCATCGACCGTCCCGGGTTTTACTTCAAAAGTCCCTGCACCAATCGCTGAATAGGACCAGGTCTCGTTTTCCAGATGCCAGTAAGACCAATAAT
>CAZPIM010000249.1:0-1700 GCA_964586385.1 uncultured Anaerolineaceae bacterium | reverse complement strand
TAAAACGAATTGAAAAACCGGTCTACAGCGACTATGTTGTTGGACCGGTTCCCCGTTTTGATGAAAAGAATACGATTTTCAACCGCGCAAAGTGGGATGAAGATTACCAAAAACAATTAACTGCCGCCCGGGAACGCGCAAAAAAGAATCCCTGGGTAACCCAGGAAGGGCGCGCCTGGATGATGGGTGGCATTTATGTGGATAATAAAGTCGGCAATCTAAATGACACCTATCGTGGTTTTGATGGACGCGTACACGGTGCGGGTGGATTGTATGATTGGGATGAGCCGGTCAACCAGACAAAGTTTGAGGTCGATGATCCACAATGGATGACCGACCGTGTCAAAGAGGTCGCGAAATTCTATGGTGCAGATCTGGTTGGGATTACGAAACTGGATCAACGCTGGGTGTATTCCAATTATTTTGAAAATTCCACATTAATCAGTGGAGAAAATGAAATTAATTATAAATATGCCATTGTGATGGGAATCGAGATGGATTCGAAAGCCATGAATGATTCCCCGGGCGTTTTTGCCAATGCGACAACGACCAATGCCTATTCGCACATGGCAGAAGTAACCGCCAAATTGGCTGCCTATATTCGTTTTCTCGGCTACCCGGCAGTTCCAAGCGGGAATGATACCGCCCAAAGTATTCCTTTAGCCATCGATGCCGGTTTAGGGGAACATGGGCGCAATGGTCTTTTGCTGACCCCGGAATATGGTGCAAGACAAAGAATTTGCAAAGTACTTACGGATCTGCCCTTGATCCCGGACAAACCGATTGATTTTGGTGCATTAAATTATTGTAAACAATGCCATGCCTGTGCATCCTCATGTCCGGCGAAAGCCATCATGATGGAGAATGAGTTGACTGAAGAGCAAACTTCATTTTCAAATCGCACCGGTTTACAGCGCTGGGTGGTGAATGTCGAAAAATGCTACATTTTCTGGCAGGAAAACGAGGGACTTTCCTGTTCCAATTGTATTGCTGCCTGTCCATGGTCATTGGACAACAATCGGGATTGGCTCGAAACGTAATTAGCCCGATTTGCCAAATTAACCAACTTTGAAAAGATTTTAAGAAAGAAATACTGGCAGAAAGAAACTTGCGAATGTCTGAACAAATTTCCGACATACTTGAAAAATATAAAACGGGTGCGCTCAGCCGCAGAGATTTTATGCATAAAATTGCGCTGCTGAGTGTCAGTTTAGGTGCCGGAAAGCTATTATCAGCCTGTTCGCCCGTTGCGGTCACGCAGGAATCCGAAGAAGTCATCACCGAATTGGAAGGACTGGAATTTGTCGTTCCAACGTTACGCCCGGGTGAATTTGATTATAAGGGTTACAGTAATGAGCCCCCAGAAGATAAGCGTGTCTTCAAAAACACCAACCCGGATGGTTCACCCATCACTGAAACGACCTCACGGACTTTAAATTTCAATTCTTTCACCTGGATGTGTGAAGCCTGTAAACGACAATTTTTTTCACAGGCGGATTTGTTGAATCATATTCTTGAAGAACATGCCAAACGTATGCCGGAAATCAAGAAAATTGACAAACCCGTTTACAGCCAATTCATTGTCGGACCAGTTCCCCGTTTTGATGAAAAAAACACCATCTTCAACCGAACAATTTGGGATCCAAATTACCAAAAAATGGTTGGCGAAGCAGTTGGGCGGATCAAGAAAAACCCCTGGA
>CAZPIM010000248.1:0-1700 GCA_964586385.1 uncultured Anaerolineaceae bacterium | reverse complement strand
TCCAGGGGTTTTTCTTGATCCGCCCAACTGCTTCGCCAACCATTTTTTGGTAATTGGGATCCCAAATTGTGCGGTTGAAGATCGTGTTTTTTTCGTCAAATCGGGGAACTGGTCCCACGATGAATTGGCTGTAAACGGGTTTGTCAATTTTCCTGATTTCCGGCATACGTTTGGCATGTTCTTCAAGAATGTGATTCATCAAATCCGCTTGTGAGAAAAATTGCTGCTTACAGGCTTCACACATCCAGGTGAAAGAATTGTAATTTAATGTTCTTGAGGCCGTTTCAGTGATCGGTGAGCCATCCGGGTTAGTGTTTTTCCATACGCGCTTATCTTCCGGTGGTTCATTCTTGTAACCTTTATAATCAAACTCGCCTGGACGTAACGTTGGAACGACAAACTCCAAGCCTTCCAATTCTGTGATGACTTCATTGGATTCCGGCGTGACTGTAACAGGAGTACAAGCTGATAAAAGTTTTCCTGTGCTTAAACTGACACTCACCAGCGCAGTTTTATATATAAAGTCTCTGCGGCTAAGTGCATCAGTTTTAAATTTTTCAAATGTGTCAGAAATATTATCAGTCATTCCAAAAATTCTTTCTAGCGGTATTTCGTCCTTAAAAACTTATCTAAGTTGGAAAATTTATCTAATCAGGCTAACTATGTTTCCAGCCAATCCCGATTATTATCCAAAGACCATGGACAGGAGGCAATACAATTGGAGCAGGAAAGACCTTCATTTTCCTGCCAGAACAGATAACACTTTTCGACATTTACCACCCAACGCTGGATTCCAGTCCGATTTGAAAATGAAGTTTGCTCTTCAGTCAACTCATTCTCCATCATGATGGCTTTCGCCGGACATGAGGATGCACAGGCATGGCATTGTTTACAATAATTTAATGCACCAAAATCAATCGGTTTGTCCGGGATCAAGGGCAGATCCGTAAGTACTTTGCAAATTCTTTGTCTTGCACCATATTCCGGGGTCAGCAAAAGACCATTGCGCCCATGTTCCCCTAAACCGGCATCGATGGCTAAAGGAATACTTTGGGCGGTATCATTCCCGCTTGGAACTGCCGGATAACCAAGAAAACGAATATAAGCAGCCAATTTCGCGGTTACTTCTGCCATGTTCGAATAGGCATTGGTGGTGGTTGCATTAGCAAACACACCCGGGGAATCATTCATTTCTTTCGAATCCATTTCGATTCCCATCACAATGGCATATTTATATTTAATATCATTTTCTCCACTGATTAATGTGGAATTTTCAAAATAGTTGGAATACACCCAGCGCTGATCCAGTTTCGTAATTCCTACCAGGTCTGCACCATAAAATTTCGCGACCTCTTTGACACGGTCGGTCATCCATTGTGGATCATCGACCTCAAACTTTGTCTGGTTGACTGGCTCATCCCAATCATAGAGTCCGCCAGCTCCGTGGACGCGCCCATCAAAACCACGGTAAGTCTCATTTAAATTGCCGACTTTATTATCCACATAAATGCCACCCATCATCCAGGCGCGTCCTTCCTGGGTTACCCAGGGATTCTTTTTTGCTCGTTCCCGGGCAGCAGTTAATTGTTTTTGGTAATCTTCATCCCACTTTGCGCGGTTGAAGATCGTATTCTTCTCATCAAAGCGGGGAACCGGTCCAACAACATAGTCGCTGTAGACCGGTTTTTCAATTCGTTTTA
>CAZPIM010000247.1:0-1721 GCA_964586385.1 uncultured Anaerolineaceae bacterium | reverse complement strand
CAAACAAATTGGTATCGAGAAACATTAAAAATGCTGAAATATCTTCTATAGTCAATTTCGTTCGAAGCTGGTATAAATGTTGCATTTAATACACTGATTACAGCTTTCTTTTATCAATTCTTTCACGCCACAGCGCTCACTGTGGGTGGTCGAACGAATCACACTTTTTATTTCGTTTTTTATCCTATATCATCTGTTGAGGGCATATGAACAAGCGCGTTTATAAAGTTTTTCCATTAAAAAAGTATTTAAATTTAATTATCACAATTCTAATTATTTCAGTATTGGTTTTCGCGCAATCGGATCCGGTTTTTGCACAAACAACCTTTACTCTGGATTGGGATTCGGTTGTTTATCCACCATTGTCCTTTAATCAAACATTTGAAAATGTCAATGAAACCGGGGTTAATGTTAATTTTTTAGTTACCGGAAATACGGCTAATGTTACCGAACTCTATGATGCCAAAACGTATTCTGGTACACAATCGGGTCAGCAAGAATCTTTGACATTTCGATTAGATTTATCCAATACCACGCAATCTGCCACGATGATGGTTTCATTCTCTCAACCTATCACAAACTTAAGTTTTACGGTCCATGATATTGACCGCCAATACATCATGACTTTAGGCCGGCGTTATTATTTTAATTATATTGACCGCTTACAATTTCAGGGGGTTGCAGCTGATGGCATAACTTCTGTGACGCCGCAATTCAGCAATCCCGGAAAATGTATTGTTATCACCGGAAGCGTTGTAGATGGGTCCGGTGGAAACCCAGCTGACAGCGATTGCTCTGCAGCAAACAATACAGCAACAAACTTTGCAGATGTAACCGTTACATTCCCGCAGGAGGTCTCATCTATTTCCTTTACATACAGCAATTTAACCAATAGATCAAATTATATTGTCAGTGATAATCCGAATACGCAGGTTATGGGTCTGGGAGATCTTTATTTTGACTCAATGTGGGATTATGGTGATTTGCCTGCATCCTATGAAACCGCTGGCATAACAGGTGCCCGTCACCAAGTGCCTGCTAATCCTGATTTATTTATCGGATCTGTTTCAGCGGATGATGAATTTTCCGCTTTTGTTTCCGATACAGCCCTGGGGGAAGATGCCAATGGGGTAGATGAAGACGGTTTTACGACTTTTCCTGCCATTCCTGTATCATCAACAGCCTATACTTTGAACGTTCCAACCACGAACAATACCGGTTTGGATGCACAAATAGGTGGCTGGATTGATTTTAATATGGACGGTTCTTTTACAAGCACAGAATTCAGTTCAGCAATCGTGCCAAATGGTGCAACCTCAGCATCAATCATCTGGAATACAATACCGGTACTTTCCGTCGGAACAACCTTTGCCAGATTACGACTGGCAAGTGACTTCACAACCATCGATACCAACTCCTCTTCCGGGTCTGCGATGAATGGGGAAGTGGAGGATTATGCTGTTTCCATCCAATCAGCGACTGCCGTGACATTGTCTGGTTTTGATGGTTCCAGCGGGAACCCTCTGACCTTCCCATTAACATTTGCCAGTTTTTCATTTATTCTGATTTTATTGTTCTCCGAAAAACATTGGCGGTCGAAAATCCTTGCACGTATCAAGAATGAGCGATAAGTTCTGATATGCGTTTTGGACGCTGATTTTTTTCAAAACTGACACCGTCATGCCCACAGATCACTTGAATTTGATCCCCGTGTTTGGATA
>CAZPIM010000246.1:0-1734 GCA_964586385.1 uncultured Anaerolineaceae bacterium | reverse complement strand
CCAGATCCGGCAGGATCCAAATACTGCGATCTGGTATCGATTGAAATTATTTGCTTTGGATGAAGCGCATCGTACCAATGAGATTCAACGCATGATTCCTGTCGTTCAGGAAAAATTTCCCAATTCTGTGGAAGCAACGATTGCATCGGCATTGACATCCGGATTGTATAGCAGGGAGAAGGACAAACGTCTGCTGGCAGCTAAAAAATCTGACCCTGATGATCCATTTATCAATTATCTTTATGGCAAATTCTGCTATTTTCAGGAAAAATATTATCCTGCATTAATACACCTTCAACTTTGCCTGACGAAATGCAATACGTTTTTCCTGGCGATGTTCCTGTATGGAAACGTGTTAACAGGGTATTTGATGCCGGAGTTAGCCAATAAAATCTATGAACACATCCTGAATAATGACGTGGCCTTCGATAAATCCATGATCCTGGTCAGAAAATGGATTAATGACCATTTCGATGATTATTATGAACAGCTCGCACCGGACCCGGAAATGCGTGTGCTCATGAAAAAGTTCCGGGAATCAAACAGGAGCATCAAGCGAACAATCATCATCAACCCGAAACAGTGATTATTTAACACCCCAGCTAATTGGCGATATACGATGCGGTAATGGGTGCTTTTATCTTTTGTGTAAATGTAACCAGATTGCGCAGCAATTCCGCAATTAATTGGTGGGCGGCAGGGTCGTTCAGATTTCCGGCTGCATCAAAAGGTTGATTTGGCACCATGGAAATAATCACTTCCGGTTTATTGATCGTGTACATATTCAAATGGTTTGTAATTTGACGCAAATGACTTTGTGCCCTGGCAGTCGCTGTTCGACCACCGGCTCCCATGATGGCGACCGGTTTCAAATTGAGTGGTCCGGGCATACCATTTTCACCACGGGAAGCCCAGTCGATTGTATTTTTCAGCACACCAGGAATGGAAATATTATATTCGGGTGTGGCAATCAGGATTGCATCAGCATCCCGTAATTTTGAGCGAAAATGGATTACTTCGGATGGAAAACCGGCTTTTTCTACATCCGCATTGAACATGGGAATCTCAGATAAATCCAAAATTTCCATGGTTGCATTTATTGGTAAATGAGTTTCGGCGATCCGTAATAAATGACGGTTAAAGGAACCCGCGCGAATACTGCCAGCAAAAGCTGCGATGTGAACGTTATTTTCAGACATTAAAAATCCCTCCAAAAAATAAAAATGATAAAGTAATTACCCCTGTTTCCCTAATTTTCGTAAAATTTCTCCCAGTTGTTCGTGTTCTTCCGGGGATAAAACCTCGAACTGTTTCGCAATCGAAGCAACGTGTTGTGGCAACACCTTTTCTATGAGTGCTTTACCTGATTCGGTCAGGTAGATGGTTATCATGCGGCGATCTTCCAAACCACGTTCCCGTTTTACCAGACCGCGTTTTTCCAGATTATCAATGACCGTGGTCATATTGCTGTTTGATTTTAAAATTTTACTGCCCAGGACATTCTGACACTGTGGTCCAAGGTGTAAAAGGGCTTCCAATACGCCAAACTGACTGATGGTTAGCTCGCTCATACTGGGGGAAATGTTGAGACGGCTGTTGATGGAATCGGCAGCCCGGGTAAGCTTGATATAACTGTCCAGGGCACGCACCTGATCCGCACTCCCATTGTAATGTGTTGGCATAAATATCTCCTGATCAAACTATTTGATATCGAAATATTATCAAAATAGAGAA
>CAZPIM010000245.1:0-1736 GCA_964586385.1 uncultured Anaerolineaceae bacterium | reverse complement strand
CAATCATTATTTCCAGGTGGTCCACCATACCAACCGCTGTGATGACAGAATCGAGCGAGAAAACAACATCCAGCAACATAATTTGAACGATGACACTCCAAAAATTGGCTTTCACTTTGGCAGAGGAATGTCCTTCCTCGCCTTCCAACTTCGAATGGATTTCAAGGGTTGCTTTTCCCATCAGGAACAAGCCGCCTAAAATCAGGATGACGTCTCGCCCGGAAATATCGAATTTCCCGATTGAAAAGAAAGGTTCCGTCAGACCAATAATCCAGGATAGTGAAATCAGCAATAAGATACGGGAGACAACCGCCAGGGCAATACCGGTTCGGCGGGCATTGTGTTGTTGGTTGTGTGGCAGCTTGCTGGCCAAAATTGAAATAAAAATAATATTATCCACGCCTAGCACCAGTTCCAGGGCTATCAGCGTTATAAATGCAATCCAGGTTTGCGGGTCAGAAAGCCATTCCATAGGATAATTTTCTCCTTCGAAGTCAATATATCTTCTATTTTATGCCTAAATGTAATGATTGGGAATAATTAAGAACATGGAAATTAATAAAACCCTTTTCGAAAGGAATGGTTGAGGGCTTTCTTGTTGAAATCATTTTCCAGGAGAGTGGAGATATACCTCGTGCCGGGATGTTGAAGAATTGGATAACCTTATGGGATCCAACCAGGAGGTGAAAATAATCCACTCAAAGCAGCATTTCACTCATACCGTTTTTGTGCTAGTATTCCATAAATAAAAAATTCAAGGAGTTGCCCATGTCCAGTACTACCAATCTCATTCTGCTGGGTGCAGGAAAAGTCGGAAGAGAAGTCATCCGGCAGGTTCAGGCATCCGGATTGCCGATCCGGTTTATCGTCATTGCAGACAGCCGGGGGATTGTGAATGGCAACCCTTTAACACAGGCGCAGATCGAAGCCATTTTCGAAGCCAAGGCAAGCGGTCATTCGTTAGATGGTTTTCCGGGTGCTCTTTCTCTGCAAAATCTGCCTGGTTTTTTTCAACCGGATAGCATTGTCGTGGATACAAGTGCATCCCGAACTTTGGATCTTTTACCTGCAGTTAAAGCCGGCTGCAAACTGGTTTTTGCAAACAAGAATGCGCTGAGTGCCCCCTGGGATGAAGCGGCTGGTTTTTTCAACAATCCATTGGTGTGTTATGAAGCCACGGTCGGGGCGGGCTTACCGGTCATTCAAACATTGAAAAGCATGCTGGCAACAGGCGATCAAATCGCCCGCATCGAAGGTGTCATGAGCGGCACGTTGGGCTTTGTGTGCAGTCAACTGGAAGCAGGTCTTTCCTACAGTCAGGCGATCAAAGAGGCATTTTCGGCCGGCTTTACCGAGCCGGATCCGCGCGATGATTTGAGCGGGTTTGATGTAGCGCGCAAGGCTTTGATTCTGGCACGTACTGCAGGCTGGCCTCTGGAGCAAAAGGATCTAAGCGTGGAGGCTTTGTACGATCCGTCCCTGGTCGGGGTTTCCGTGGACCGGTTTTTTAATGAAATGTCGGATCTGGATTCCTCTTATGACCTTAAAGTGAAGGAAGCAGCTTCCGAAGGAAAAGTATTGCGATATGTGGCCACCATCACTCCACAAGCGGCAAAAATTGGTTTACAGGCGGTTGACAAAGGAAGTGCCCTGGGTGCGTTAAATGGACCCGCAAACTACTTCGCCTTCCATAGCCAACGCTATCAACCGATTCCCCTGGTTGTTTCCGGACCGGG
>CAZPIM010000244.1:0-1761 GCA_964586385.1 uncultured Anaerolineaceae bacterium | reverse complement strand
TGTTCCATGTATTTGTTGAGATTCCGATAAAAATAACCGGGATCCTGAAATCTTATAAAGGAGACCGAAAATTCGCTTGAACTTACCTCCACCTGATCACCATCTTCCAGTAAAACGGGTGGCTGACCATCTGCGCTTAACACAGCCTGGTGAGTGGTGTTGACTTTGATTGTCACCTTTGATCCCTCAGACAGGATGATGGACCGGTCGATGGATAAGTGCGGGGCGACCGGTACGATTAAGATATTTCGTAATTCCGGCGGCATGATCGGTCCCCCCACAGCCAGTGCATACGCAGTTGAACCGGTCGGTGTAGCGGCGATTAATCCATCAGCATTATAGGAAGTGAGCACATAGCCATCCAGGCTGGCGGTCAACAAAATTGGACGCACATACTGTCCCCTGCAAACGACCACCTCATTGAGTACCTGCCACACGCCCATTGATTTACCTTCGCGAAACAATTCGCTTTTTAACATCATGCGAGATTCCAGCCAGTAGTCTCCCCGGACCAGTTGTTGTAAACGATCGCTGCAATCCTCCCTATTGATTTCCATCAGGAAACCGAAGCGGCCACGATTGATTCCAAGCACTGGTACGCCTGTTGGGGCGGCCAGATGACCGGCGCGTAACATGGTGCCGTCCCCGCCCAATGCGATGAGCACATCCACTTCCCCGGATTTGAGCGCACGATTCAGATCCGGATCATAAATTGTGAATACAGAAACCGGATCCGTTCCAAATGTTTCAAGAATTTGGGCAATCTGCAACGCATCTTCTCCCACCTCGGGTTGCGCCGGGTGTGTCACAATTGCAATTTTTCTGGGCGGTTTTTGCGGAGCGAACATAGTTCCTTAATTATACCAGTATGAAATTTTCTGATTGTCGAAAAAATCAGTGATAATAAAGAACCGCTTTGGGAAAAGTGGTCAATAAAACACGAAGTAAAAACGTGAAAAAACCATAAAGAATCCTTTAGATTTCGGAATCGTTGCCCAAACCACAGGTTATTCGCAATAAAAGTGGAAAAAATTATTTCGCGTTCTTTCGGTTAATATTTTTATTGATTATCTGGGTATTATTTTTCTATAATCTTTGTTCGCAAATAGAACGGAACCCACACTTGCCACAACGAGCGGTCTCTTCATGTGAACGATCGCATTCACCGCTACCTTCATCCAGGTGAATGTCCTCCAACAATTCAATCAGTGCCTGCTCTTGAGCCGGTGTGTAATCAATGGCAAATGTACGGTTACGGTATTTCAGAATGCCATACGGCGGTCGTTGTCCGGTGCTCGATTCCACCAGGAGGCAATACGCCAACAGTTGAAAGACATGGCTGGCATAAGGTTCCAGTGGTCCGAAACTGCTCTTTACTTCCACCGGGATTAAATGACCGTTTTGATTGACCAGATAATCCGGTTTGCCGGTCAACATCAGGTCCGGGTCAAAGAGTGGTTTTTCTACCTTTCCCAATAGTTGTGGATCGGAGTAAATAATTCGTCCAGCAGGCACACCACTCTGTGTCCGCTTCGAGCGACTGATCCAGAATAGGACCAATGCCATAACCAGTAATAGCAGAGATGCGATGATCATGTTATGAAGAAAGTGCCTTGCCGGTCAACCAGATGATCAGCAACACCAGGGAAGAGATTAACAAAACCCAGGCTCCTACCTTGAAAAGCATTGCCTGCAGCAATGCCTGTCCGTGTTGGCGATGATAGGCAAAGCCGCCAGCCATCTCCTGCTGGTTTTCAGATT
>CAZPIM010000243.1:0-1772 GCA_964586385.1 uncultured Anaerolineaceae bacterium | reverse complement strand
AAATAATCGGATTTGCCATCCGAGAAGACGTAAACTACCCAGCGACCGTCCGGGGAGATCGCAGGCGATGCAACCCCGCCGTAAGCCGGTGTGATCGGCTTGGGTTGATCGTAGCCAATTTTTCTGGCGTAGAGGCGATTATCTTTTCCGGCAAAATAGACGGTATCGTTGAAAACCGAGAATTCACCACCGCCATATCCCACCCCACCCTGACAGGAGATATCCTGGTTTAATGCCACGCCTGGTTCATCGTTTTTGGCGGCAATCAGGTTTCCAAAACCGGATCTTCCTTCATGCCAGACCAGATGCCCGCCATCTCCACTCCACCCGACCTCATTGAGGCGTAAATCCTGGCTCGAAAGTTTTGCCGTTATGGGGCTTTCCCACAATCCAAACGGCTTCTCCATCTTTTTCGCATTCATGGGACCTGCTTTCTAATTGATAAACCCCCCAAATATTTCCTTTATGGATTGCAGAGGTCGATAACCTGAGATTCTTTCAACCAGTTCCCCATCTTTGATCAGAATTAACGTGGGAACACCCATGACCATATACTGGGCGGCGATATCCGGTTCCTGGTCAACATTGATATGGGCAAGCTGAATTTTTCCTTCCCATTGAATGGCTAATTTTTCCAGTTCCGGTTCCATCCGTTTACAGGGCTGGCACCAATCGGCTCCAAATTCAATCAGGACAGGTTCCTTTGATTGTGAGATAAATTCACAAAGATTTTCCTGGGTTAATTCAATCATAATTCCTCCACACCATTATTTTTTACGGGAAAGATTTGAATTTCTATGCAAGCTGGTTACAATAAAAGTATAGCCGATGTAAATAAAATTGTCAGTCATTCCAATGTCATGTTTCAGATTTTTCGGGACCTGATAAACAACATGATCTGCGATGGTGAGGTTTTTATGTACACGTTTGGGATACGGGAAACGCAAGATGAAGATCGGGATTGGATTAAACGCTGGTTAAAATTCCAATGGGGGGCTGAAATTGTTATTGGCCACGAGCAGATTTACTATCCCGCTGACCTGCCAGGTTTTATTGCCTTTGAACATGAATCGAAAGAATCAATTGGCCTGATCACCTATCAACTGACGGAGGATGCCTGCGAAATTGTCACTTTGGATTCTTTACGGGAAGGTATTGGAGTTGGCAATGCGTTAATTGAGGCTGTCAAAGAAAGAGCGAGGGCATTTGGTCGACCGAGATTATGGTTGGTCACAACCAATGACAATTTAAGCGCTCTACGTTTCTATCAAAAACGGGGGTTTCGCATCGTAAAAGTAAATATTGGTGCAGTCGACCGGGCTCGGCAGCAAAAACCGGAAATTCCGGAAATCGGTGATCAGGGCATTCACATTCGTGATGAGATTGAGATGGAATTTCTGCTTTAGTAAACCTTATTGAACATCTATTTACCCAACACACCCATCATTTGAGCAACATCATCTATAATGAACAATCTCATATTTTTCGGGGCGTAAATGTTCAATTTTCTTGGCCAGGGAATTATTCTTGGGTTATATTCTGCCTTTTTACCGGGTCCTTTTCAGGCTTTTTTATTATCGCAAATACTTAAAAACGGCTGGAAACAATCTTTACCATTAGCGTTCATCCCCCTTTTCTCGGATGGACCGATTATGCTGATTTTGTTTTTTGTGATTTCCCAATTACCGGATTGGTTTACTTCCGCATTACGTATTTTTGGCGGACTCTTTATTTTATACCTGGCGTATGATGCATTCCGGACCAGCCAAAAA
>CAZPIM010000242.1:0-1792 GCA_964586385.1 uncultured Anaerolineaceae bacterium | reverse complement strand
TCCATCACCGGTTATTAAAAAAAGCCATTGATTTTCGCGATAGCCATATTTTTGAACCGAATGATTATGAAGAGTTTAAACAGGTCATTTCCAACGGATGGGCATTTGCTTATTGGTGTGGTGATGGATCATGTGAGAACTCCATTAAAGAAGAAACAAAAGCGACGACTCGCTGCCGGCCTCTCAATCAGGAAAAGTCATCCGGTGCATGTATTTATTGTGGAAAACCCGCAGAGTTTAAGACTTACTTCGCCCGCTCTTATTAATTTTGCATTGATGGAATGTAGGTTTAAGAATGCCTGCTATTCAAATTGACCGATTAAAAGCTCAGATTCAATCCATATTAGAGCCAAAATTCTCCGCAGAGATTTTTTTGGTGAGTTTGCTGTCACTGATGGAAGCACATACCAATTTGGCATTTCGATCCGAAATTAAATCACATCGGAACCATGATTTGGAAAGTTATCATCTAACCCCGGTCATTTTGAATCAATTACATTTTCACTTTGTTCAATTTACAAAAGAAAACCCGGATCTAGCTATTTCCTATGCAGATTTGTTATGGGATGAACCATTTATTGAAATGAAACAATTTGCGGGAATATTTTTAGGCTCATTACCAGAGGATAAAATTCCGGAAATTCTGGAAAGAATCATTAAATGGAATAATTCCACCAAGGATAGGGCTTTACGAACCATCATTTTTAACGATTGTACGAAAACAATTCGCTTGCATGGACTGGATAAGTGGTTGGATATCATAAAAAGCTGGATGGATTCAGGAAATCCTTTTTTGTTATTGACTGGCATTCAATCTATTCAAATACTGTTGCAGGATCCAAAATTCGATAATATACCATTCGTATTCAATGCAATCAGTTCAATATCTATCCTGCACCAGGAAAAAATATCCAATGCAGTCAGTGAGTTGATTCAAAATTTATTGAAAAGAAATGCAATCGAGACAACATTTTATATAAAAAGTTTGTTGATGAGTCAACCCTCTCAGGATTTATTCAGGATCATTCGAAGAAACCTGGATTTTTTCCCGGAAGAACAACAATCCAAAATCCGCCAATTAATGAAATCTTAGCTATCACGAATTATCTCGCTTGAGTGGAAAAATTATTCTCACAAGGCAAAGTAGAAATGTCCTATATTAGAGACAAAAATAGATAGTCTATCAAAATCTAACATTTGATTGCATCAAATGGACTTAATGAAATTTAGGCATCAAACGATAACAGGCTGTAAATCCTTTAGAAAATCTCGGATCAACCGCTGGACATCTGCGGGTTGTTCATCATGAGGGTTGTGTCCAGACTTGTCAATCAAGACCAGGCGCGCATTGGGAATCCTTGCAGCCAATTCTTGTTGATGTTCGGGTGGATAGAGAAAGTCTTTGCGACCTGCAATTACCAGAGTAGGAGCTTTGATTTCTCCCAGCCGGTCCATCACTGTCCAGTTTCTTAGCAATTGAGTTCCTGCAAAGATCAGTGCCGTAGGTTGCAATTTGGTTTGCAAACCTGTGAGGATCATGTGTGGAATTTTCCAAAGACTAAGGTGAGGTGAGTATGCCTTTCCCAATTTCATCAAAATTGGAAACATCTCGTTCGGTTCTATCTCACCATTTAGCATACGCCGGCCAGAATCCACAGTTTCAGGGCTAAATCCTCGCTGTGCAAGTAAAGCAGGAGCATTTTCCCGTACCCAGCGGTAATCACCACCTGAATTAATCAATATTAAATGGGAAAGTCGTTCAGGATATCGCAGGGCATACTCTAGGGCGACA
>CAZPIM010000241.1:0-1794 GCA_964586385.1 uncultured Anaerolineaceae bacterium | reverse complement strand
CGGAAACAAAAAAGTATCGTGCAATTCCAATTACGATTTGGGCTTCCAATGCACGCAAGGCTAATTTTGATCCAAATTTGACAGCATATTGATGGTATGGTTTTTCATCTGACTCTGATTTTTTGATTTTAAAAATATGCAGGGCAATGATCAATACACCTAATAAACTGACACTGGCGCCGGCACGATGTAATAAAGAGACAATCATCGACGGGTTGAAAACAGCCTGCCAGAAATTACCTGTCATTGGCCAGTTCCCCGGTGTGGTAATAAATGCGACTGCTGCAGAAAAAACGATGTAAGGAATGAGTGGAAATATCGACGCTAACAAACCCCAGGTACGATGATTTTTGGTTTGTTTTTCCCAGGAAAAATAATATGCAAAAGTAAATGACAATCCGGCTATAAAACAGATCAATTGAAATACAATCGGCCAGAAGAAAATGTTGAACACAAGTGTTATCGGCATTGGTCTCAAACCTACTAATGCAATGACCACCCCGCTACCCAGAATACCTCCGGTTGCTGCCAATTCCAAAACGATGGTGAGAAGTTGTTTGCCCAATTTTTGAAGCGATGCATTCTTATTCTTTAAGGCAGAGCCTTCCATCAAATAAATGATTAAAGGACCGAGACCAGCAATACTGACAATCAAAAAGTGAATAATCGCAAAACTGCCGATAAACCAACTATTCGTTGACGCAGAAAAGTTTGGACCCATTTTTCTCTCCTACTTTAAACTTTCAAGAAATGCGACTAGATCATTTTTCTCTGATGGTGTACCGGTATACGGGGGCATTCCTGTTGGAGGTGTGGCAAGCAAATCTGAAATTTTTTCAGCAGTCAACCTGGTTCCAACGCCATCCAGGGCTTTTACTGCACCTCCGGCTCCTTCCAAACTATGACAGGCAAGACAAGGTCCTGCTTCCAAAAGCGCTCGTCCCTCTTCCGGATCACCCTTTTCTGTTATCGCTTCAGCTACATCTTCCTCTCCACCCATCATTTTAGACATCATATCCGTCATAATCTGATTTCCGTACATCACACCATAAACTAGATACGGTTTTCGCGCTCTTTCACGTGAAAAACCCATAAATGCATTGGTTGTCAAAATAAAAATGACGGACAAAATCAAACTCAATCGACCAATCAGGCGTAATCCATTTTTTGGATTTTGAACGCTAAAGATATATACAAGAAGGATTGCCAATGCCGCCAGAGTAATTCCACCAAACCAAAAAAAGGTTATTTCTCCATTTAAGAATTTTGGAATAACACTTCCTTCAGGTGCGGCCAGGCTTGTTCCCCTTTCCAAGGCGGTAAGATACCAGACTCCGGGGAAAAATTGTAACGCTGTTGAAATCAATGCCCATTTCCCGGAATAGCGTAAAGACCATTTAACATAGGAGTGATCCTCTTCCGATTTTGCCCTTTTGAACATCCATAAGGTATAGATGATCATAAAAAATCCGGTTATGGAGAATGCGGCTATACAGCGATGGATATAACTTGGCCAAAATGAAGGATTAAACCAAGCATCCATAACATTTTTTGTCTGCGGCCAATTCCCTGGTGTTAGCATAAATGAAGCTAATCCATTAATAATAAAGCCGCTAAACCAGGCACCAAATGCCCCCACGAGACCAATCGTGTAATGGAAAGGTGTATGGTGATGTTTGTCCCAGGTATATTTGTATAAAGCGATACCAATTGCTTCCAATAAAAAAGCACCAATTTCAATCACTAAAGGCCAGAAAAATACCCCGACACCTGTAGAGAAGAATTTTGGAAAAA
>CAZPIM010000240.1:0-1824 GCA_964586385.1 uncultured Anaerolineaceae bacterium | reverse complement strand
GTTTTGTATGACCCAACCAGTCGAATCCACCTTTTCTCTTACCTGAGAATTTCGCAATAAGGGGTTTATAAAATGAGAGTAATTACAGATGCTTCAGCAAATTTGACAGCAGAGAAAGCTGCTGCACTTGGTGTCGACATGGTACCTTTTCAGGTTACATTTATGGGTAAAACTTACAAAGATGGGGTAGATATTCATCCCGAAGACCTGTACAAAATGTATCTCGAAAATCCGAATGAATTTGTAACCACATCGCAGCCTTCAACCGGTGATATTGTCGACGCTTATGAAAAGTGCGGTAATGAGGAAATTCTTTCGATACATCTCTCTTCCGGTCTGAGCGGTGCATACGCCTCTGCCGAACAGGCAGCTCGCATGGTAAAAAACCCGAACATCACTGTGATTGATTCCTTCACTGTTGGTCCTGCGCTTGGCTGGATGGTGGAAGTAGCCGCCATTGGTGTTAAATCCGGTTGGAGCAGAGAGCGGATCCTCGAAATCGTGCAGAAGGTAAAAGAGAATACAATAACGATGGTGACTTTCAGCGACCTTAAATACCTGATTCACAGTGGAAGGGTCAGCCATCTAAAAAGCATCATTGCTTCAATATTGAAAATCAAACCGATTATTGGGATGAGTGAAGTGGATGGCCGTTATAAAAACGTGGGCCAGGAAATAACCAGTAAACGTGCTCTGCATTTGATGGTGAAAAAAGTACATGAGCGTTTTGGTGATCAAAAACTGCGTGTTCAATTGATGCATGGCAGCAACTTGCCAGGCGTGGACTTGCTTCGTGAAACTGTCCATCAGATCTTGAATGCTGAGGAAGATCCACTGGTGCCAGTGACCCTTGTACTGGGAGCACATGCTGGTCCTACTGTGGTTGGTCTGGCAGCAACTCCAAAGGCTATTTTTGAAAACCTGGATAAATAACCGAACCGACCAAACAATGACCTAAAAAATCCAGCTATCACCTCTTTTCCATTTCCAACAACCCCACCTTTACAACCACGATAACATTGCTATTATGTTCGACTAATTGCCATTGCTTGAAATAATTTTCTCAATGATTTCAATAGCCTGATGAGTTCCATTTTCCAGCCTGATTTTCTTTCCAAGCTCAGTAGCTTTTTTTTTCATATCAATATTGTGAATACCCGACTCGATTGCATGAATTAGTTTCGGAGTGGTCAAATTTTTATATGGAATTTGCTCCGGTCCAACACCGAGTTGTGAAACCCGCTTACCCCAATAATGTTGATCAAACAAAAACGGAATGACGCAGCAAGGCACGCCAGAGCGGAATCCAAAAGCTGTTGTCCCGGCACCTCCATGATGGAAAATCATGGCCATTCTTGGAAATAACCATTCATAGGGGGCATAATCGATGCTAAAAATATTCTGCGGAAGATTTATTTTACCCAATTTTCCCCAGCCGGAATGGAGAATACCACGTTGCCCGGTTTGATTTAAGGCAGAAATAATTGTCTCAGTTGCTTTCTGCGGGTTTTTTATCGGCATACTACCAAAACCAAAAAACACAGGTGGACTCCCGGAATTGAGAAAATTCAACAGATCACCCGGTGGTTGCCAATCTATTTCCTGCGGATACCAGTATCCGGTCATATGGATATGTTCGTTCCAATCAGACGGTCGCGGTACAACAAGCGGGCTAAATCCATTCAGGATTTGATATTTTTTGGTAGCAAAATTATCAAAGTAACCGCTAAAAGTATGAGGTTGTAATTTTAGCGTTTCTTTACGCCATCGATTAATCACCGGGCGAAACATCTGCCAGACAATCTGTTCTCCGAGCAGGTATGT
>CAZPIM010000239.1:0-1863 GCA_964586385.1 uncultured Anaerolineaceae bacterium | reverse complement strand
TGCCTCTAACGGTGATTTCATGAACCTGTTCTATGCAAACCGCGAACAACCATGGATTGTTGATAATACTTTGACCGTTGATCCAATGGTTGACAAACTGATCGAAACCGCCAAAGCTTTCCGCGATAATGGCTATGAAGCCAAAGCAACCCAATGGCAAGAAGGTTGGTTTGCTGGTATGAATGATAGCCTGGTTGATGCAGAAGGAAACCCAAAGAAAGTCTTCTCTTACTTCCTCCCAACCTGGGGTCTTCCTTATGTATTAGCTCCAAACGCAACATCTGCTGACAAATCCACCACCACTGTTGGTGACTGGGCAGTAATCTCCGGACCACTTCCCTATCAATGGGGTGGCACCTGGTTAGGTGTAATGAAAGAAACTGCCAATATGGATCTGGCAAAAGAATTCGTACGCTTCTGCACACTCGATGAAGAAAACCTCACCAACTGGGCAACTGGCGTTTACACCAATGAATATTTGAAAGCCATTGATCCCGAAGTGCCAGAGAGTCAATACCAGGCAGCCGGCGATTTCGTTGGTAGCCAGGTTGTTGTGGAAAAAATCCTCTCCTCCTTCGATGACTCAGAATTGAGTGCTTTCCTTGGTGGACAGAACTCTTATGGTGGATTCGCTGCTGCAGCACCATCTGTCAATGCACGCTTAATGCAAGGTTCTGACGATGCAATTCAACGTGCTTTGAATGATCCTCTAAATTCTTATCTTGAGGGTACCGTAACTTTGGAAGAAATGTGGCAGTTATGGAAAGACGCTGTCCGCAATGAATTCCCGGATCTTGATATTCCCTAAAGATTAAAGTAGAAAAAAATAATGAGTCAGTGTATAAATTAAATACACTGACTCATTAAAAAAGGGAGAAGAGATGGTACAAACAAAAATAAATCATAACAATACTGGATATTGGTTTATTGCACCCTTTGTGATAGGGTTTCTGGTTTTTGGGTTATATCCAGTGTATAACACGATAGCACTCAGTTTTACTGATACCACCTTAATGAAAGCTGATTCCAATTTTATTGCATTTAAGAATTTTGAACGATTATTTGCAGATAAAACATTCATCACAGCCATCATAAATACATGGACCTTATGGATCATGAATTTCCTCCCCCAAATTGGAATCGCCCTACTTCTTTCTGTTTGGTTTACGAATAATCAATTAAAGATCAAGGGCGGTGGCATTTGGCGCATGATGTTTTATTTACCCAACTTGCTTATGCCAGCTGCAATTGCCGCCTTGTTCTTCAGTTTATTTTCATTTTATGGACCTGTCAACCAGTTCCTTGTAAGAGGGGGACAATTGCCAGAGGCAATAGACTTTATTCGCAGCCCTTCCGTTATGCGTGGTCTGGTGGTGTTTATCCAATGGTGGATGTGGTTTGGGCAAACAACAATCCTGATCATGGCAGGCATGACATCCATTTCACTTTCATTGTATGAGGCTGCTGTAATGGATGGTGCTAACACCTGGAAAATGTTCCGCTATATCACAGTGCCATTGATTAAACCGGTGCTGGTTTATGTGCTAGTTACTTCTCTGGTTGGTGGTATGCAGATGTTCGACATCCCCATGCTGTTGACCGATGGACGTGGCAGTCCGGCAAATTCCATCCTTACCAACAATATATTAATGTATATGAAATTTAGAAGCAGCCAGGGACATATTGGTGCAGCTTCGTCCGTAGGTGTCGTTGTGTTCGTCATGACTTCTTTCGTTGCTCTTTTGATTTTCTATATTCTACGTGAAAAATCAGACGAGAAAGTTACAAAAGGCATTTAAGGAGGCATTAAAATGATAAAAAACTATA
Source organism: uncultured Anaerolineaceae bacterium (assembly GCA_964586385.1). GTDB lineage: Bacteria > Chloroflexota > Anaerolineae > Anaerolineales > Anaerolineaceae > UBA6170. Next base: position 36 of record CAZPIM010000239.1, on the reverse strand, counting down.
CACTTGCGACGAATATTAACCGCTTTTTTGTCTATC
>CAZPIM010000238.1:0-1863 GCA_964586385.1 uncultured Anaerolineaceae bacterium | reverse complement strand
AGAGCCAGATGATCACCCCTAATGTGACGTATGTCTTCGTTCTGATGGTCATGTTTTCTGCCTTGTTGGTTGGTTTGATATGATTATTGTCAGATTTTCATAATTGAAACTATACATCAATTCAATATTCAAATAAAGTACTGAATTTTGAGTGACTTGGTAATAAATTTCACCTAAATGTCGATCAATTTTAGAACCCTCTTGCGTTTGTCTGAATGTTTCATGTTTATCGAAGATCAATTTTGTTGTAAAAATGAGCCGTCAGGAATAGTTTTAATTAATGATCCAATTGGAATTTAAACCAATCAAATACAAGTCGATTTTTCAGTCAAATAAATGTACTAAAAAGAACAATGGCTGGCATTCGAAATATTGACCGATCTATTGGATTCTGATCAGGTTTTCTATTTCTTCAAAGTTCCAAAAAAGCTTTGTGATCGCTTGTGGGTATTTCTTTTCTTTATCGAATGATATTCCAGGTATCACGTACGAGGAATGGAGTGGATGAAATGTTTTCCTCAATTTTGGCTTTTGCGTTATTCTGTAAAAAATTTTCTGATTTTGTTATTTTTCTTAAAGCGGGATGAAAGAAAAATTTGCTAATTTTGCACAATGAAACATGCATCTGACATTCTTTTGGTTTAGATAACCACGCGTTGTTTTAGGAAGTCTATTGTTCTTTCCCATGCAAGTTGTGCTGCATCGGGATGGTATGATTCTGGCCGATCACTTTCAAAAAACCAGTGACCTGTACCGGGATAAGTATAAAAAGATAGCGGACGCTTTGCTGAGTGCAGATTCTTTTCCATCGTTTTTAAGCCGGAAGCTGTTACCCATCGATCTGTTTCTGCAAAATGACCCAAAAACGCTGCTTGCGATTGGCTGTAGTCGCCACTTCTGCTGCCATAAAAAACGGTCACGCTACCGATTTCCTTTGGTTTTTCAAGCGCCAACCATAAAGCCCAATAGGCACCCATCGAGAAACCAATCACGTTCATACGTTGGTTATTGACATTTGGCGATGCTTTCAATGCTTCCATTGCTGTCAAAACATCTTCACATATCTGTTTTTGGTTTGTCTTTTTTCGTAGATTTTCAGCTTCCGGTATCGTGTTTGCAATTTTTCCGTAGTATAGATCCGGCGCAAGGACAACAAACCCTTCATTCGCCAATCGGTCACAAAAAGATTTCACGAAATTATTTAAACCCCACCACGCATGCAAAACTAAAATACCTGACCCCAGACCCGAATCCGGTAATTTGAGATAGTGATTTTCCCGTTTTTCTGTCATTAGTTTTCCTATGTCATTTATGAGATTGAAAAAAATCGCCCGTTGATCACGATTGGTAGAAAAATCTTTCCTTCAGATCGTCTTAATTCTTTTCACTATTATCACATATTCATTTATGTTAATGCAAAAAAAATCAAGAAACAGGTATTGTAATCTTTTTGAAAAACAGGATAAATCCAAAGTATCTTTAGTTTTTCCCATCCTTCTCACGAAACAACATTCTTTGTGAGACCTCATTCAGGGCAGGTTTTCTCAATTCGTACCAATAAAATCATGCTTACCTCTAGCGTTGACATTCCATTCTATCTTTCTGCTAGATTTGTCGAACGAATTGCAGCATTAGCAGTTTGGTTTTGCATCAATTCCGTCACAGGTGGTTCCACACCTGAACTTAGGCAGCAAAATACCCAACATGGTTTTTCATGTTGGGTATAAAAACTTTAATTTGTTAGAAATTATTCTTCAAGCGGTGCAATGGCAAAGAAAGTTCTAATTTATGGAACAACAGTCTCAAGTGCCGGTAACGACTGCAAATAGACAAACATAGCACTCAACTCATCATCCGAATAGT
>CAZPIM010000237.1:0-1909 GCA_964586385.1 uncultured Anaerolineaceae bacterium | reverse complement strand
AATGCATGCGTTCATGCAGTTCATTACGCCAGCGCGGACAATCAGACACATCATACACCATGCCCTGATAGGCAATAAATTTTCTCGACCCACGCTCCCCATTATTGCGGCGCAACTCGGCAAGGCTCACAATTCTATCCGGAAGTTCCATGATTTGATTATAGCGGAGAATAAGGTAAACAAATTCTGCGACGAGAATAATTGAAATTACTTTCATCTTCCGGAATTCAACGAGAATTTGTCTGTAAATGGTAAAATTTTTAAGAGGAAATTAAAATTGGAATCAATCGAGATTTTAGTTGATCAAAAAGCGTTAAATGGGGAAGGACCAGCCTGGGATGCACAAGCGCAGGTTCTATATTGGGTGGATATAAAGCGGTCAACCATTTTTGTATTTGACCCGGCATCCAATACCAACCGCAGCATTGATCTTTCAGACCAATTTTCCAGCATTGGGACGGTAGCACCACGCGATAAAGGCGGATTACTTTTTGCACCGGATCGAAAAATTGCCACTTTAGATCTTGATACACTCGAAATAAAAATCATGGCAGAATTAGAAAAAGATTTGCCGGGCAATCGTTTTAATGATGGAAAATGTGATCCATACGGTCGTTTCCTGGTAGGGAGCATGGCCAGGCAACCCGATGGAAAGCCGGTAGGATCACTCTATTGTGTGGAAACAGATCTGACCATTCGAAAATTGCGGGATGGCTTAATTATTTCGAATGGCATGGGATGGAGCCCTGATTTCCAGAAATTTTACCTGGCCGACTCAAATTCACGGGATATCTGGGTTTATGATTATGATCTGGAACGTGGAGAAATCGAAAATCAACGTGTAGCATTTCGTTTGCCAGATGAGCCAGGTGTTGCCGACGGTCTAACTGTTGACCAGGAAGGACTAATTTGGCTTGCAATTTGGGATGGGGCTTGTATCACACGCTGGAATCCAAAGAATGGAAAAATGGTGGAAAAACATGATTTTCCTGCGCTTCGAACAACAAGTTGTGTTTTTGGTGGCATGAATATGGACGAGCTGTATATCACTTCAGCCACGATCGACTTGTCCGATCAGGATTGGAGAGATTTCCCCCATAATGGTGCTTTGATGCGAAAAAAGTTAGGCGTTAAAGGAATGGAAACGTTCTCCTTTATGGGGTAAAAAAGGATAGGTATACCAAATATTGTGCTGCTATAATTCATATATGCCATCATCATCGTTCGTGATGGTAAGTAGAAAATAGGACTGGAATGGATTTTATAATTCTATTATTACCACCATTGTTTTTATTCTTAATGGGTTATCTGATCCGATTCAGAAAAATGTACTGGCTAATATCAGGCTACAATACCATGTCAGCGGAAAAGAAAAAGAAAGTTGACACGGAAAATCTGGGTGTCTTTATGGGAAACATATGTTTCATCCTGGGTTTCCTTCTATTTGTTGGTTTCCTTTTAATTTCCCTTGAGGCATTTATCCCCGGGTATATCGTACTGGCATTATTTTTCCCGGTGATCATTTTTACAATCATCAATGCCCAGAAATACGATGGAAATACCCGAACTGATACAAATAAAATGAAAACCAGCGCAAAGATCGTGGTTGGCATCATCGTCGTCTCCATATTTGTTCTGTTGGGATTTGTCGGAAGCATGATTTTTAAAGATATGCAGCCGATTACAATCAACCTTGAACAGTCGAGCTTGCATATAGATGGTTCTTACGGACAGGAAATTCTGTATTCCGATATCCATGAAATCCAGCTAATTGACACATTACCGGAAATTCAACGCCGAACGAATGGATCAGCAGCCGGAACCGTATTACGGGGTCATTTCCTTCTCTCTGAAGTCGGACAGGTAATGCTTTATCTGGATCGTGACAACCCGCCCTTCATTTATCTGG
>CAZPIM010000236.1:0-1917 GCA_964586385.1 uncultured Anaerolineaceae bacterium | reverse complement strand
AAAGCTTCCACAACTTCTGGATCAAATTGCTTATTTACACAGCGTTGTATCTCGGCGACTGCTTCTTCTTTAGGTAATGCTTTTCTGTAAGGTCGATCGTTGGTCATGGCATCAAAAGTATCGGCCACTGAAAATATTCGCGCTGATAAAGGAATGTTTTCACCAACTAATCTGGATGGATAACCGGTGCCATCAAATCTTTCATGGTGGTGAAGAACAACATCCAAGACAGGTTGGAGGAATGGTATTCCTTTGAGCATTTCAAATCCGATTTGAGGGTGGGTACGCATAATTTTCCATTCCTCATCATTCAGTGGACCTTGTTTCCGTAAGATTTGGTCCGGAACCCCAATTTTTCCGACATCATGTAATAGAGCGCCCCAATGGATTTGTTGAACCATTTTTTCGTCCAATTTTATTTGATATGCAATCGACAATGCAATCAATGTGACTCTTTCAGAATGGCCACCGGTTTCGCTATCTCGTGTATCTAACGCCGCAACCAATGTGCGTAGAGTTTCGTTGTATGTTTGGTTCAACTCCTCATTCATTTTGGTGCGGGCTTTTAAAGCCGCTTCCCTTTGATGTGTGAGTGCTCCAACAATAAACGCTGAGGTAATATAAAATCCGCCAATGGCAAAAATTTCAAAGGGAATCCCTTTGTGTTCGAAAAATGTAATCAACAAACCATTGCTAATTGTTGACAGAAGAGCCGTAAAAATACCTTCACGAGCTCCCCAGCGAGCAGTAATACCAATAACAGCTAATGTGAATACAATTTCGGTATGGATAAAAAATGAGTTCAATCGGAAATAACCAATAACAGCTATCATCGTTGCAGCAATCGCCACCAGATAACCTTGATATCTGGTTTTGGGGAGCGTTCTGGCAAGTACTATCAATAAAACAGTTAAAACACTGACAAATGCAAGGTTTATTATGTGATTTTGACCGTTTTCCATAAAAGTCATTAGCGCGATTAACCAAAACGCAAGCAGGCTAATTCCAATAAAAATTGCGCGTTCAACTGGGTAATGGCGGTCATTTTCTCTCAACCGATTAATAATCTGCATCATGATAAGTCCTATTTTTTTTACCCACCACCGACCATCCCCCCTTAATATTTATGTAAAGGGATGGTCGGTTTATTAGAAAATTCTATTTAATAAGGAAAACTAAAAAGGTCTATTCGACGATTAATTTACCACGCAACATCCCCATTCTGCATTGGAAACCGAATTCGCCGGGTTTGTCAGGCGTAAATTCAACCAATACTTCCTGACCTTCAGGTAGTTTCGCACTCTGGTTAAAATCCGGAAAAAGTACCTCCTCAGAACAACTTGAACTCTCCTGGCGGGTAAAGTGCATTCGTAATGGCTGGCCGACCTTGACAACTATGATATCCGGGGTATATCCCCCTTTTACGGTAATAGCTACTTCCTGGACTCCACTGGTTCCAGCCGAGACCCGGGTTTGACCTTTGGGTGCCAACCAGAAGAACCAGACAATAAACATGCTGAGGGCAATCCCACCCAGTGTAATTACAATTTGAATGGTACTCATTTCACCTTTTCCTTATCTAAAGTAATTTCTTGCAGTTTCTCTCGAAGCATTTCAATAGTAGGCCAGCCTTTTAATCCTTCAACTGTTTTGTAAACCCTACAGTTCATCGAGTATGTTAGTCGGTTTTCAGGCCAGAAATCCAAACCATTGACCTGAAAAGATGGTGAACCCAAAAACTTCAGATTATCCGCTTCTTTTTCGGATTTCACCTCGATCAGATTGATCGAAACATCAGTTTTTTCTTCATGCGAAGCAATTTGGAGATTTGTTAATGCATTTTGCCAGGAGGGACAGCCATCAAAGTAAAGTAAATTAATTTCCATGTTTATCTCATTTCACACTGAACTTCGGGCG
>CAZPIM010000235.1:0-1923 GCA_964586385.1 uncultured Anaerolineaceae bacterium | reverse complement strand
TTCCGTATCACCTGGTTTACTTGATCATTCTTCATGTTTCTTGGTAGAATTCACCATTATGAATCAGGAATGAAATTTTTTACTCAGGCACTGCTTTGCACAGTGGTTTAGGGGTCCCATTGTGCAAAGCAGTGCCCATTCTGTTTAATATGCACGATATAGTAAAATAGCCAGGCAGTAACTGAAAACGAATTGATTTTCTCTGTTGGAATGAGATCAATCTTGCCAAGCCGGAAAGTCAGTTTTTTATTCGCAACCGAAACCGTCAATGCCGAAACACTGGAAATCAAAACAGCCTACCCAATAGGCGTTGAGTTGGGATGAAAGAAATTCGATTATTAATAGCTTCTTAGAGGAACAAAACTTGGAAATCGCACAATCAGAAAAGACATCGAATACATACACCAATAGGCGCACATTTGCTATCATCTCGCACCCCGATGCAGGTAAAACCACCTTAACAGAAAAGCTGCTATTGTATGGGAACGCCATCGAACTGGCAGGCAATGTGCGTGCCCGTCGTAATCAGCGCGGCACAACCTCCGACTGGATGGAAATGGAACGTGAACGCGGTATCTCCATTTCATCCACCGTTTTACAATTCCCTTATCAGGGTATGGTCATCAATCTTTTGGATACACCAGGTCATCAGGATTTCTCTGAGGATACCTACCGAACTCTGGCAGCCGTGGATAGTGCTGTGATGGTGCTGGATGCAGCCAAAGGAATCGAGCCACAAACACGTAAGCTTTTTGAGGTATGCAGAAAACGGGGCATACCAATCTTTACCTTTATCAACAAAATGGATCGACCTGCCTTATCACCACTGGAACTCCTGGATGAGATTGAAGAGGTATTGGGGATGCAGCCTGTACCTGTCAACTGGCCGGTTGGGGATGGTTTGGAATTTAATGGCGTTTATGATCGCGCAAAAAAAGGCGTTTATTTGTATGAACGTGTTGAACGGAATGAACGTATGACACCGGAAATCTTTCAACCCCTGGATTCACTCCTGGCAAGTGGGAAGATTAAATCTAGTCAGGCTGAAAAGCTGTTATCGGATATAGAGTTGCTGGATGGATTAGGAATTGAATTTAACCGGGAGGATGTGTTGTCTGAAAAACAGACACCGGTTTTCTTTGGAAGCGCTCTGACAAGTTTTGGGGTTCGGCTTTTCCTGGACGCGTTCATTGAACTCGCGCCTGCACCACAGCCTTTTGAAAGCAGCAAGGGATGGGTGACCCCAGGGGAAAGTGAATTCTCAGGCTTTATTTTCAAAATACAAGCGAATATGAACCCAAAACATCGCGATAGTGTAGCTTTTGTGAGAATTTGTTCCGGGAAGTTTGAGCGCGGGATGGAAGTGATCCACGCACAAAGCGGCAAAACCCACCGCTTGCAACGCCCTTATAAGCTGTTTGCCAATGAGCGTGAAATTATTGATGAAGCCTATCCGGGCGATGTACTCGGGTTGCCCAATACCGGGGGTTTTGGCATCGGCGATACCTTAAGTGAAAACAAGATCTTTCAATTTGTACCGATTCCACGTTTTCATCCCGAACATTTTGCCATCCTGCGCAATACCGATCCGGGCAAACAGAAACAATTCATCAAAGGTTTACGCCAACTGGAAATGGAAGGGGCTGTGCAGGTTTTATACAATGTGGATGCCTTCCGGCGTGAGCCTATTTTAGCAGTGGTCGGCGAATTGCAGTTTGATGTCGTTCAATCACGGTTGGAGAGTGAATACAACGTTCCGACAACCCTGGAGCGCATCTTGAACGGTATTGTCCGCTGGATCACTGGCCCCGAAGATAGCATTTTACAGGTAGCAAACCGGACCGGCGTCTTTTTATGTCTTGATACGCATCAAAAATACGTCGCTTTGTTTACAGATCCATTCTATCTTAAGTTAACCAAAGA
>CAZPIM010000234.1:0-1925 GCA_964586385.1 uncultured Anaerolineaceae bacterium | reverse complement strand
ACCAGCATGGTGATGGATGCATCCTCGGCTGGCTGCTGGAAAATGGCAAAAGAACCCTGCAGCAAGGAGACCAGGTATAAATGCCAGACTTGAAATTGACCACTCAACAAGCTGACGAGTAATAAAATAGAACCTACCGCCTGACCTGTATCAGCCAGAATTAAAACTTTTCGACGATCCCAACGATCCACAAAAACGCCGGCAAAACTACCTGCCAGCATACCCGGCAACTCATTGAAAAAAGCAGTCAGGAGCAGCGGAGTAGCGTTTCCAGTGGTTTGAAAAAGCCAGATCCCCATCCCAACCGAAGTTAACCGGCTGCCAATCAGAGACAGGGTCTGGGTAACCACAAGCACATAAAAAGCCTGCATATTTCTTTTCATCATTTCCTTTGGAGATATTTGGCTTTCTATGTTTTCTTTTAAAGATTCAACAGACGTAAATTAACTTTTTCGATGATATCAGCATCACCCGAAAATTTCAGAACATCCAATGCTTTTTGAACAGATTCATTTTCCACCTGATGGGCAAACGCAGTGCGCTCATTTTCGTCTTCCAGGTCAAGCATGCGTACAGCATATTCCCAAACCTCTTCCCGCCAGCCGGAGATGATTCTTGCAGTCAACCATTCATCCATCGGACCCAGGAGCTTGTCGATCAAATCAAATTTTGGTTCAAAACGTTCAATGATCTGATCCTGAACAACATTGATGGTTTGATGGATGACGCCATTAATTCTGCAATGATCCCGATAACGAACTTGCTTCTGTTCCGGGTTGAGATTATGCCATTCCGAATGCAAAAGATCCGCAAGCACAAAAACCAGATCATAATTGATATGGGCGTTGACACCCAGAACTAGATTTTGAATGACATGTAGTTGCGATAAAGCCGGGGCTTCAAATGCGATTTGCCAGACTTTGGGGGGATGATTATTTTGTTCGAACTGACTGAGTGCAATGAAATACACTTCTGCAAAATTTTCCATCAAGGAACGCACCCAGATCCCATCTTCAAATTCCTGTGCCTGAATTGCATCCAGGACATTGCTGGTCATCATTTGATAACAGGAAAGAAAAACAAACCGTTGATCGCTGGCAGCCTCCCAGGGTTCCAACAAGGAACGCATGCGTTGCAATATTTGAGTGTTTTCATCCATACCAATGACTCCCTTGCCTGATTGTGTGTCAAGGTATAAAAATTATACACAATCAAGATCCGTAACAAAACGCATTTAGGATCTTACGAGCTTGCGAGCTGGAAATCGGTTTTATTATTGCAAACTATTTTTTTAAACTTGATAACGGGCTGGTAAATCCGGGATTTGTTGCACCAGGTTCTGCACAAATTGTTTTTTCCGGAGCGGCAATCGTTGGTACCACAAAGTAATCAAAAGCGCGATTACAACAGTCGCCAGCCAAAAACGGGGTATGCATTTCATATTCGCCTCACAACTCGTACTTTTCAATCAGACCGGCGCAAATAAATCCGGAAGCAATCGTGGTCGGCACACCGCCGCCCGGATGTGTGGAGGAACCCGTCAGATACAAACCTTTGACATGGCGCGAGCGGCAAGCAGGCCGGAAAACAGCCATGGCTGCCAGATCCTGCTGTAGACAATAAATTGCACCTTCCGGTAAAAGCAATTTTCTTTCAAAATCCAGCGGACTGGCACATTCACTCATGACCACGTGATCTTTCAATCCCGGAATCGCAGTTTTTGAAAGATTTTCAATCGTTCTTTCGATAAACTCCGGCTTTTCTTCATCCCAATTGCGATCTTTCAAATGATAAAAACCTTCCGGAATCAGGTTCAAAACATGTTTTCCTGGCGGTGCCAAAGAAGGATCAGTATGAGATGACCAGCAGATTAAACCAAAATTCTGACGCATCATTTCACCGGTTTTGAGGTGGTCGAAATAGAA
>CAZPIM010000233.1:0-1961 GCA_964586385.1 uncultured Anaerolineaceae bacterium | reverse complement strand
ATACAGCTTCGCCCGCTCTGTTGACTCATATTTCTGGAATCGGACCCAAATTAGCGGAACGCATCGTTGCATTTCGTGATGAAAATGGGGTTTTCGAAAATCGTGATCAACTCAAGAAAGTGAGTGGATTGGGACCTAAAGCCTATGAACAATCGGCAGGTTTTTTGCGGATTCGGGCTGGCAAAGATCTACTCGATTCGTCTGCCATCCATCCAGAGAGTTATCCGGTAGCACGTAAAGTGATGGCGAAAGCGGGGATCAACTTTAAAAAATCAATCGAAGAAAGAAAGATAGCACTTGAAAAACTGAAGCGCATGGAACCCTTGCCGGAGTTGGCCCAGGAATTGGGTGTTGGTGTACCTACGCTGGAAGATATTTTCGAACAATTGATCCGTCCGGGCAGAGATCCGCGTGAGGATTTACCGATTCCAATTCTCCGTAGTGACGTGCTTTCCATGGATGATTTGCAGGTTGGTATGCGAATGAAAGGCACGGTACGAAATGTAGTTGACTTTGGGGCTTTCATCGATATTGGAGTCAAGCAGGATGGATTAATGCACAGGTCGCAGATCCCGCGTGGAGAGACGCTGGAAGTTGGTAAGGTAATTATGGTCATGATTCAGAATGTGGAAAAAGAACGTGGCCGGATTTCTTTAGCCTGGCCGGGAGATGTGAGTGGCGGGTAGTGAAGAAAACTGATCTAACAACCGTCCTGTAAGTTGGGTTAGCGGATTAAAATCGATTCACATAAAGCTGAAATTGTTAATAAATCAGAATCTAATAATGCAAATACCGTTAGCGTAACCCAACATCTATAAAAACATGTCATTCCTACCGTTCCAAGAAACAGCGAAGCCTAACACTTGTATACACATGCCGAACCGACGACAACATATTTCCATCTGACTTCCAAAATTCGCGCAAAAAACCATTTTGACCTAAATGGTTCAATGGTTATACTCATTCATTATGCAATATAAACGGGTTTTTGTCCCGGGTGGTATATATTTTTTTACGGTCATCACATATATGCGTTGCCCTATCTTTTCCGATGAAAATGCGGTCAATTTATTCAAGGACAGTTTGATACAAATAAAAAGAAAACATCCTTTTACGCTTGATGCAATCGTTATTCTTCCGGATCATATACACACGATTTGGACATTACCTAAAAATGATGCGAATTACCCAACAAGATGGCGTTTAATTAAATCACATTTTTCACATGCTTGGACTAATTTGACAAAAATTTCTTTAGATAAACCTGTCAGCCGAGTTAAGAAAAATGAAAACACCATTTGGCAACGCCGGTATTGGGAGCATGCCATCACAAGCTTAGAGGATTACAATCTACATCTCGATTATATTTTGTACAATCCGATTAAACATGGATATGTGAACGATCTGGACGATTGGCGTTATTCTTACATCCGTAACGAATAATATAATATAAGATTAAATTTATGTTTATGAAACTCGGGAGCTCCGTATCGTGAATGTGGAACAATCCCAATTATTTTTAAATGTTGGGTCTATTGCTTCGTTCACCTGGTAAAAATAACTTTGCAAACAATCGCTTACGTAGAGTATATTGGCTTGCAAATACCGCAAATGACCCAACTTACGGCAATCATCCGGATGAAAAACAACGCTTCCAATCACAAGCGATGGATATGTCCTTTTGTCTCAAATTCAAATATACCAACCCACAACAACCAACTTGTAAGTTGAGTTAGAGGATTAAATTCGATCACATTAAGCTGAAATTGATAACAATTCAGAACCGAATAATGCAAAAAGCGAAATAGTAACCCAACAATTTTTCAGAATATCCTTTCGTTTACACAGCAAATGACATCTCCTATAAGGTTCATTTCCCTTCTCCTTTGTTGACGGTTTGAAGCGGACGGCATATACTTACCCGCATGCAAGCCCTGGCTGAATTTCGTATTGACGAACAT
>CAZPIM010000232.1:0-2019 GCA_964586385.1 uncultured Anaerolineaceae bacterium | reverse complement strand
ATCCGTTAACATATATTATTGTCCAGGTTAAAAATTTCAGGAGCTAATATGGGTTTTTGATTTGAATAATTGCTTGAGAAATAACATCGTTCGCACCAATCCCCACCCTATCGTCAACATCAGGATCATGAGATACAAAAGACCGATATCTAAATTAAACCGTAATGCAAGGGCAATCGTGTCATTTGATTGTGGAAACCAGATAAATAAAAGTCCAAAAGCAATTATGAAATCAAGTATTGCGAATATAACCGTTTGTGCACATAGAACGCGATTTGAGTTAATCAAGGAATGTTCGGAAAATCCTCGAATCTTTTGTAAAGACCAAACCAGACCAATACTAAGCAGAATAAGAACAGCAATTAATAAACTATGAACATTTCGGTTCACAAAATCTGAGGAAGGAAAAACAACCGGATCTAAACCCACAGCAAACATAGTTAGTGACCAGCCCAGGTTGAACAGTTCTGTTGTTTTGGTAATGTCGCTTTTGTTCATCAGTAACACAATGCCTGTCTCCAACTCAGGGATCATCACTAAAAGTGAGGTGTATCCAACCCATTCCCCTGCATGAGAAAGAACCATTGGAATTGTGTCATCTGATGTTGCTGGTGCCAGATCCGGAAATGGAAAAACCGTCCATCCTAACGCATATCCTGCATTATCGTTAAATTGGGTTCTGTTCGATAGTAGGTCTGACATGCCAATGGGTGAAAGGATCGATTTGTCTAAAAAGATTCCGTTATTTAGATTAGCTATTAGAAAGTGAGTTAAATCTTCTGCACTTGAAAACAATCCGGCTGATGGTTTGGTAATTTTTGAATACGGCATTAATTGGTCAGAAGAAGTCAGAAATCCAAAAAAAGGGAAGTATCCATTAGCCAATTTCCCTGACCTTGCAGATTCGAGCGTAGTGTAAGAATCTTTCATTTCTAATGGAGTAAAAAGACTTTCTTGAATGTATGTTTCGTAACTTCTACCAGAAACTTTTTGGATGAGTAAGCCAAGAATGTCGTAATTTGTATTCGAGTATTCGAATTTGGACCCAGGTGGAAATTGTAGTTTCTCATCTTTGAGATTTCGTATACTTTTCTCCAAAGCATTCGAGTCTGGATCTGTGTTCAGGTTCCTTTTATATCCATTCCGTTCGGAAAAACCACTTGTGTGATTCAGTAGATGTCGGATGGTAATTTGAGAAGAAAAATCCCGATCCGCTACTTGAAACCAGGTCAAATAATTTTGAACCGGCGCATCCAGTTCCAGTTTTTCTTCTTCGACCAACTGCATGATACCTGCTGCAGTAATGGGTTTGCTTAAAGAGGCAATCAAAAAAGAAGTTTCCGGTGTGACTGCCCGACCATTCTCGTCAGCGATTCCATAACCTTGCAAATAAAGTGTTTGATCGCCTTTTACTATACCAATTGCAACCCCTGGTATTTTTAAATTTTTCATTTGTTCAGTGACAAAAATGTCGATTTCTTGAAATGACTCGATTTCCTTTGTGGAAGCGAACGAAATATAGTGGTAATCCGAAAAAAGAAGTACAACCGAAATACTTAAAATGAAAAGATTTCGAAGGAAATGATTTATTTTAGTTTTGTCCTTCATCATCATTTAGCGCTAATAAATTATAAAAAATAATTTTCAAGATATTATCATTTGTAATACCAAAAAACCAGCCTCTGTAAACAGCAATGAAATAACATAAAAATTAAGAATGAATAAATATCTAATATGAATTAATTATTTATTTGGTCACAATATTCGAAATACTCAAAAACCTGCAAATTAGAGAATATTTGTTCAAGAATCCGGATTTGTTCTATACTCTATATTGTTCAAATACCTTCATTTCTTGTAAGTTAAGCATGAAAATAATCATTTAATGCTTAGTTTTTTTATATCAAATTTTTTTGTTTTTTAAGATTTCAATGGATTATATAAAAATAATTAAGGCAAGAGGAAAATATGACACCATTTTATGAACTTATCGACGAATACAGAAATCTGATGCAAAAC
>CAZPIM010000231.1:0-2036 GCA_964586385.1 uncultured Anaerolineaceae bacterium | reverse complement strand
ACTGCAATAAATCCCGATCCCACCCTTGAAGAATGGCACGTACATTCGTTTTATGGATCGCATCTACCACGATCCGCGCACTCTCTTTTGCTTTTCTGCCGGATGTACTCATCACGCCTAAACTTACCGCTATCGGCTTTTCCCCTGCAGACAAAAAATCAGATAAATCCTGAGGTGGATTCCAGCCTACCATATCACGTGCAAACCAATACCCAGTTTGCTGAACCTGTTTCGCCCACTTTGGGTTTGGAGAAGCAACAGAGGTGCTCACTGGTAAAAGAATCATGCGCTTCGACAACATCGACGAAATATCTTCTACTAACGGTGCGCCAACGCGTTTGCGAAACTTGTTGGTTGGCGCGATGAATAGTTTTCCAATCAGCCAACTGATTGAGCGCCCTATAAAGTTCTTGGACTGATCTTTCACAAGAGGCAGTCTTGCTGGTTGCAGAGTGATACTAATCCATGGCTTACCAAGTTTTTCAGCCTCCGCAACCCCGCTGCCTGTGTCAGACGTGATGACCAGATCCGCGTCCCGGCAGGCTGTGAGAACATCCGGATAGGCTTCCTCTACCAATCGCGCGCCTAACTGCATGACGCGAATCATTCCGATCCACATGTTGTCAAAAGATTTTTCAAGCAGACGCGCGCCTTCTATACCCATATCTACTGGATGACCAACCGGCAGAAACGGAACGCCATGAGATTCGACAAGAGAAGAAAGTGTCGGATTGGATGCGAGATGCACGGTATGTCCGGCGCTCATGAGTCCCTGTGCGAGATTGATATACGGCTGAACATCGCCGCGTGAACCGATTGTGGCAATGATGATTTTCATATTTACGTACCTTTTCAATGGTGTATTTTATGGAAATTATATATTTACTAATGCTTACACGTGACCGGTCTATCGGCCAGTATTATTGGTAGGTGGGAGAATGTAGAGTCTGTTTGTGGCGAAAAAAAACAAATACAGATAAGAGCAGATTATTTTCTCCAAAAACGTGGATTTCCAGCGTTTAAATTTCGAGAGTAAATAATAATAAGTACAAAAAATGCTACGTGCTTCAAAAAAAATTGTTAGCCTGGTAGTTTCTCTTGACTGAATGGCAATCGGATCGAAACGACTGTATACTCCCCCGGATTTGAACTGATGTTAAATACCCCGCCAAAAAGACGTGCGCGTTCATACATCCCGGCCAAACCCAGATGCCCAGAACGCACATATCCCTGGATATCCTGACTGGCAAAGACGCTGCCATCATTGCTGACCCTGGCAAGAATATCGTTTTCGGAAAACGCGACCTCAACTTTCGCAAATGTAACATCAGCAACATGTTTGCGAATATTAGTCAGTGCTTCCTGGACCACCCGGTATATCGCCAGTTCCAGGTCCGCGTCCAGGCGTTTTGATTTGTCATTGAATACAAATTCACACTTTATTTCGGGTTTATATTGCGTTAATTCTTTGCATAAAGCTCCGATGGCAACGGTTAAACCCAAATCCTCCAACACAGGCGGACGTAACGCGATACTTATCCCACGTACATCATCGAGTGTGCGATTGAGCAGATCATGGAATTCGGCTAATCGTTTTTCTGCCAGATCCGGGTCGATTTTTAACTCATTACGGCATAATTCCACCCGTTGGCTCAGCCCTACCAGATCTTGCAATATGCCGTCGTGTAATTCGTGAGAAAGCCGTTGGCGCTCCTCCTCCTGACTCAATAAAGCTTGATGAGAGTATTGCCGCAAAGCGGATTGTTGTTCAGCCAGGCGAATAACCATTTGATTGAAAGCATTAATTAAGGTACGAATTTCTTTAGGCCCATTAGCTTTTATCGGATAAAAGATGCTTCCTGGTACGGCTCCGGCTGCGTTTTCCGCCAGAATATGGATCGGATGGATGATCCTGCCGATGGCCAGGGACAAAGTGACCAATGAAAGCACGATCCCTAATAGCATCAATCCAGCCAATAGTAGCTGGTATCGGGTTGCCGGCGTCATAATCGCGGTCCAAAGTTCAACCAGGACAA
>CAZPIM010000230.1:0-2053 GCA_964586385.1 uncultured Anaerolineaceae bacterium | reverse complement strand
CACTGTGCATTTTCTTTTTCATTGAAAACACACGCGAGATCATGCGATTAACAGCTAGCCATTTTTTCCATATCCCTTTTTCGACCATCCATTTCTTTATCAGTAATAATCTGGAAAATTTGGTGTCGATCAAAAGTCCCAACGACACCAGCAAATCTCCACCGGGTAATTGGTCTACGCCGTTAATGTGAGCCGCATCACTAACGTTAGGGTCATGTGTTCGTGGATCCCGAAAATCGATTTTTCCACCAAAAATAAGTGATTCTGAAAGAAAAGGCTTTGGCTTCCATTTGATATCATGAAAAACATCCGGCATTTTTCGAAAATCGTAATAATCCAGAATATTCCCCTGAAAATCAAAACAAAATAAGAGATCATTACGTGATGAAGTGATCCATACTTGTTCTCCAACCACACACAAATCATGGATTCCCCCTAAAGAAGGATGACTGATAATTGAAATGGGAATCCAGTCATGGTTGTAGATGTAAACCGCAGACGAGTTGGAAAGGACGACGATATCATCCCGGATAAAAATACCTTTACCACCGCGCACGCCACCGCGCGGATTGGTGTCATACTCTCGATAGGGGGGTTCGATGATTTCTGAACATTGAATGATCTGAAAAGTATCGGTGTCGACCACGTAATAGTGCCCACTGGCTTGATCTGGTGACTTATGTCTACTGGCTGTTGAGACGATTACCCGATTCATATTTTCCCGCGTTGATAAATATCAATATGTTGCTGAATGGATTTTTCCATGGCAAAATTTGACTGCACATAGCGATATCCTTTTTCTGCAAAGTCTTTCCAACGATCATTTTCCAGTAAATAGGCTAGACCTTTTGCAAAGTCATCATCCACCACGTGATATCCAAATTGTGATGCAAAACCATCCGGGTCAACAGCACTCAGGATTGCACAGCGGAACGCAGCGGCTTCTATAAAAGAGTTGGGTAGCCCCTCTCTTGCGGCTGTGTTGACTAATATCCAGCTCTTCGATAATATTGCCGATAATGTATCCCCTTCAAACTGGTTGATAAACCCGGTAAATTGAAGATTTGGCAAAGAACCATATTTTTCTCTTAATGCCTTTTCCCATTTTTGATCCCGGCTATAGCCAACTGCTACAAATTGAACATGTGGAAATTTTTCTGCCAGATCAAAGAATTTTTCGGGTTGTTTTCTGCGATCCAGTCGCGATATAAAACAGACGGTTGGCGAGGCTTCCTTTTCTGTAAAATCAGGAATTTTAACCGGTGTTGGTAAAAATGCGGGTTTATATGTCAAGTGATACTTCTTTTGAACACGCTCGCACAGGAGATTGGCTGCCACAAAACATTCATCTGCTTTCCGGATGGCTTGATGTACCAAAAAATTATCTTCATACAGCCAATTCGAGATCACTTGAATCTTTCCCAAAGAAGGCAAACGCAATTCAGTTATCCAATCAGAAAACAAACGTGTATCTCTGCAGGTAATGAAATGGCGTTTATCCGGGTGAAAGTATTGTGCTAAGAAGCTGCCAAACGAAGGTTCTTGTGAATGATAAACATCTGCCACAGAATTTTTAAATAGTTTTAGCATTTTTATCGGATTACCAGGTTCAAAACTTAATACCCGGATTCCATCTAAGATTTCTTCTGCTTTTTGTCCTTTACGTCGAGGTACAATCGCAGACACTTCAAATCCTTTGTTAACCAGTTCTCCACCAATGAGACGAGTAGCTCTTCCAAAGCCGCCATATTTCCCCCATGCGAATATTTCTACACAAATCAGACAAATCTTCATAAAGGCAACCTGATTGAATACAATGATAAAACCGGAAAAAATACCGTTGAGATTTACTTAAGTACTTATTCAAATACTTTTGGCGGGAGATTGAAATGATCCGGAAGCAGGTTAATATCATAAACTGCTTCATTCGAATTTTCACTGATTATAAACTGAGAAATGGTTTTACAATCAACAACATCAAACCGAATTAATGTCTGGTTGTCACCAAGGATCAGGCTGCCATCCGATAACTGTCGTACGCCACGTAAAAATC
>CAZPIM010000229.1:0-2065 GCA_964586385.1 uncultured Anaerolineaceae bacterium | reverse complement strand
AAAAGGAACAATTTTATTTATGAAAAAAATAATACTCATTGTATTAATTTTATTGGTAGTAGTCGTCTTTTTAGGAATTGGAATTGCAAGCTTATTTATCATCAACAGCTCAAACTTTGAATCAACATCAGTTATTGAAAACACAACTGTTATAGAACCAGTACAAGGAACAGTGACTTTAACGCCGGCACTTGACATCATGACAGGTTATAAAGATATTACGATTGAAATTGACGGTTCACCTGTTCAACTGGTGAATGGCCTTGCTGAGATCGATTCGGCATCTGGATCGGCCACGAAAATCATCATCCAATATTTTGGGAATGAAGCTTTTGGTGATCTAAACGGAGACGGCAAGGAAGATATTGCATATTTGATTACAGTGGATGGCGGGGGCAGTGGCACCTTCTACAATGTCGTGGCCGCCTTGCAGACCAAAACTGGCTATGAAGGCACAAATGTTGTCTACCTGGGAGACCGGATTGCACCACAATCAACTTCCATCAATGCTGGCGAAATCCTTGTTAATTTTGCAGATCGTAAATCTGGCGAAGCCTTCACCACACAACCGTCCATCGGCGTATCAAAATACCTCAAAATACAGGATGGCAAATTGATCGAAGCGCTGCATCTTTCCCAAATTACAAATCGTGAATGGACCTGGGTAAGCACTGTCATGAATGATGGATCAAATATGATTCCAAGGATACCGGATGCCTTCCGGATTACTTTCCTGGAGGATGGTTCCTTTAGCGGTACAACGGATTGTAATAGTTTCTTTGGGCAAGTTACTATTGAAAACAATAAATTAGTTTTTGGACCGATTGGTGCGACTAAGATGTATTGTGAAGGTTCCCAGGAAGCCGAATTTCTGAAATCTCTGGCGGAAGTCGAGAGCTTTATGATAAATGCACAGGAAAATCAGCTTGTGTTCTTAATGAAATTTGATTCCGGATCAATCACTCTTGAGTAAACTTTTTCTGAGAAAGCTCATAAATTGAACAAAAATATTTCCGGGAGATTTTCCAAATAATTGCGGATAAATTAGCAGGGTTATATCCCCTAAAACCTGGGGATTACCCCACGGGTCTTGTTCTTATAGGCAAGGTACGCTTCCCCAAATTGATCTGCCATCATCTTTTCCTCCGCTCTCACACGGATAATATAAAAGGGGATGAAAAAAAGGAAATCGAGCGGTCCTGCCAGCCAGTTTTGTAGCATTAGAATTTGTGCAATCACCCAAAGCCATTGGCTTGCATACATCGGGTGACGAATGTATTTGTAAATTCCGTTGGTTACGAGCGTGTGTCCATCGTAAATTTCCAGCGAGGGAGACCAATTGGCTTTTAAATCGATGTGTGCTTTGGCGAATACGACAAGGGCACTGATTAGAAAGACCACCCCTAACCAACCCATCCAACCTGGAAGATTATAATTGGCAAAATTTAGCCAGGGAGTTGCAGTATAAATCAGCGGCAATACGACCATTGTGATAAACAAGATTCCTAAAAGAAAAGTCTCCGTTCGGGAAATCCGTTGTTCGCTTCGAGCCAGAGCTTTTCTGGCTTTTTGCAACGGTATACGGATGGCCATCTCAAGTAAAATTGCTGTCCAATAAAATACTTCAAATAGATTCATGCAAGCTCACTCTATCTCAAAAATTATGAAAGATTATAGTATCAAACAATCCAATACCCATAACATTTTATGTATTAAACACTAATTTTGGTTCAGGTTGAGGGATGACTTTCTTTATTTAATTCTTATTTCTTGAATAAACCTGCAATGGACCCAGTTCATCCACCCATTCTTTTTCAAAGGACATCCCAATTTTCGTAGCTACTTTGATAGAAGCCTGGTTGTCAGGATCTATCAAACAGATCAAGCGCTTCAAGTGCAACTGATCAAATCCATAATTCAGGATGGCTTGTGCAGCTTCAGATCCCAATCCTTGTCCCCAATGATCCTTCCGGATCGTGTAGGCCACCTCGACTTCATACATACCATCTACCGTCCAGGGCAGTAAACCACACCGGCCAATAAACTGATTTGTCTCTTTATAAAT
>CAZPIM010000228.1:0-2108 GCA_964586385.1 uncultured Anaerolineaceae bacterium | reverse complement strand
CGTTCTTTTTCCTTGATCGTAGAGTCAATGTAGGGTGCAATAACATAACGGGCAACTCTTTTTCCGCGCATGCGCCAGACAAACTGGTGGATCTCCTCTGCATGCGTCTCGATATTGGTTTCATCATCTGGAATACGCAGGATGAAATCGGCTTCCAGATCCTTAAGATTGGCATCCTGATAGGGTAAAATCACCGGAAGTCCATATGCCAGGTACTCCAGTGTTTTCAAAGGCGTCCCATCCAATTTTTGATTTCGGTGCAATGCCATCGTGCTAATGGCTGCATCTGCCTTTCTAAAAATCTCACGCATCGATTCCCGAGCCAAAAAGCCATGAAACTGCAGATTTTTCGGTGGGTTTTTTCCATCGGGTAAGGCATCATATCCGATTACATCGATGTGTAAATCAGGAAATCGAGATGCCAGGATTTCCAGTTTATCAACCCCGTGCCAGGAAAAGCCGGCTGTACCCACAAAAACGAGTCGCGGTGTGGGATTGTTGGGAGCAGGGAGTGGATCTATCCGGCTCAAATCAATACCATTTCCAATCAGGGTCGAAGTTTTACGAAATTTGGAAAAACAGGGTTCGTCAATCAGTGTCTGCGATTCGAACACAAATGCTGCGGCACTGTTGAGTGTTATGCTGCGGGTCATTTTATTATAAAAGGATATAGCTTTACCCAGACGCCGGTGCTCAACCAGATCGTTAGTGTTGATCTCGATACAAACCGGAGCAATATTTTTCAATTGTTGTAGTCCAAAAATGTAAACACCGTAACGCAAATAAATCAGGTCCGGGCGGAATCGTTTTACGGAATGCAGCAGTGATCGCAGCGCAAAAATGCGGTTGATTTCTCTGAGGATTAGCCCGTAATTTTGCCCGAATTTAAAGATTTTCCCTTCCAACAATGTTTCTGTGTTCGCAATCGAATGGGTGTGCATAAAAAGACGTACATCATAACTTGAATTCCGCCAGTTAATCATTTGCATGTTGATTTTATTACCGACACTGGAAAGGGTAGTGCGTGGCCAGTGCAATGAAATATATGCGATTTTCAAAGTGACTCCAGGATTGTAAATTGCCAAATAATCTTACCATAAAGGAATCGCAGGCTTGAATTAAAACGGTTTTCCGGAAAAGCTTGAAAAAGAAGCTAAATCCGTTGCATCAGATGAATTTTACCGGAGTCTGATGGAGTGTTTTCAGTACACCAGATTCCTAAAGATGATTATGTTTTAGTTGTGAGGCAATCGTCTGTGAGTGTTACGAATTTGAAAGGTAATTTCTGGCTTATTCAGGGTTTACAAGCGTAAGATTTATGAGATAATTGAATTTGGCAAATGAATAGGATAAATCACACAATATTTATCTGTTTGTTCCAAAAATCCCCTTTTTTTCACGATCCAATCCAATCCAAGGAATCCAAACATGAATAATCCACTTGAAGTTTTTTCAAATGGTCTGGTCATCGCAGGTTTAATCATCCTGATAGGGGCGTTGTTACCACTCAATGATTTAATCCACCTTTTGCCACCAGGAAAAATTCGTAAAAAATGGTATCTCCAATCCGGGCTGATCCTTATTTTCATTCTTGGCTATCTGTATTTTTTAATCAGTTTTTGGAATTCCACCAATTTGGCCGTCCCATTGGTTTTCTTTTTAGGAGCTGGTTATGTCTGGCTGACCATACAATTATCCAAACAGACTGCAATGGATATTAAGCGCGTTTTGGAATTAGAGAAGGAAAATATTACGGATCCATTAATTGGTATTTATAACCGTCGCTATATGGATAAACGGCTGGATGAAGAAATTAACCGGGCGATGCGCTATCAGCAACCATTATCCCTGTTGTTGATTGATATCGATATCTTTAAGGACGTGAATGATCATTACGGGCATCCGGTAGGCGACCAGGTATTACGCCACTGGGGCGGCTTGATCCTGAGTGTCGTGCGCGCCTCGGATATTGTTGCCCGTTATGGCGGGGATGAGATTCTAGTGATCACCCCGAGCACACCACCGCTGGCTGCCTATGCGTTGGCAGAACGCATACGAAAACATATTGAACTGCATAAGTTCTTTTTGAGCAGTGATCCGAATTTGAA
>CAZPIM010000227.1:0-2191 GCA_964586385.1 uncultured Anaerolineaceae bacterium | reverse complement strand
CAACGTCAGGTATTAAAACTGCTTTCCGAAGGACTTTCCATTAAACAAATTGCCGACAGACTGAAAGTTTCTGTCCGCATGGTTAACATGCATTTAGCAGCAATTAAAACGAAGCTGGGTACAAAGACAAACGCACAATCGGTCAGTAAGGGAACAATTCTGGGTTATTGCAGACCATTTATGCGGCGACGGAAATCTTAATCCGCCACCCAATGTTGGTACAGACCCAATCGCCCACCCTCGCCATCCGATTCAAAAGTATTAATGATTTTGAATCCGGTTTTTGAGGCCAGTTCTGATAATTCTTCCGGTGAAAATATGTGCACGTAACGTAACCCGTTTGTCTCAGCCTGTCCGGGCAAACTATAACGCCAATCTAACAAGGTGTCCCCGTTTTCCAGATCTGATTCATCAATGGTTGTCAGATTCCATGGTTGAATTCGTGCCACTAATTTTGGGCTGTGTTGGAACTGCCAGTTCGAATGGTAAAACGAACATCCAGGTTGTAGCAGACTGCGTACCTGTTTCAAAAAACGCAGATGGGTTACTTTCCCGGGCAAATGATGCATGGCAGCGAAGCAAAGCACACCATCATAGTAAAGACGGGATAACAACCCTGGCCAGTTTGCACTTAATAAATCTGCTTGCTGAAATTGTACCTGGAGGGACAGTGATCCCTTGACCTCGGCCAGACTGCGTTGCGCTTCAGCCAGTAAAGGGGTTGAAAAATCAACCCCGGTATAGGAGCCGGTATGTTCCAGGCGTATCCACTCCAGTGCCAAAGCACCTGAACCGCAGCCTAAATCCAGCCAGTGCCCATCCCCGGGCAAATCCGCCAGGATGCGACGAATCCCTGGTTGGATCCTTCGTCTGGTCGCCGCAAAAGCATCGCCAAAAGTCTGGTAAAATTGACGATTAATATCCAAAATAGATTGTATGGTTTCCGGACGCATAATCCGATTATAACAGTCTGGTTGGTTAAAGATGATAAAGAGTTGGATGGATGTAGTTCTGTCCTTTAATGGAATGCGAAATAAACAATGGCAGATTTGGATCGCTGGATGAAACGATATCAGGTTACCCCTGAAAAAATGGAAATTGCCCGTCTGATACTGGCTGAGGTGCGTTCCGGACGCCCAATTATGGAAGCAATTCGTACTTACCCGCTGCCGCAAGGAGGGTATCTGGCGAAATCAATGCTGGTGGCCGAATACAAACGCCAGATTGAAGATGGTGAAGAAGAGACCGATTACGCATTGTTGGAGCGAATCCGCATGAAACCGGTTCGCAGCCTTTCCGGCGTGACCACCGTTACTGTTCTAACCAAACCCTATCCCTGCCCAGGCAAATGCATTTTTTGCCCGGATGACGTGCGTATGCCAAAAAGCTACCTGGTAGATGAACCCGGAGCAGCACGCGCCTTTCAGAATAATTTTGACCCCTATTTACAGGTGAAATCGCGCCTGGATTCACTTAAAGCAGTTGGACATCCAACCGATAAAATTGAGTTGTTGATTTTAGGTGGGACGTGGAGCTCTTATCGCAAAGATTATCAACAGGAATTTATCAAACGCTGCTTTGATGCCATGAACGAAATGGATAGCGATAATTTACTGGAAGCACAGTTGCTCAATGAAACCGCACCGCATCGCAATGTTGGTCTGGTCATCGAAACCCGCCCGGATGAAATTACCCCGGCCGAGTTATCCTGGTTGCGTAAACTTGGTGTGACCAAAGTTCAGATGGGTGTTCAGTCATTGGATGATCATGTGCTGGAATTGAACAAACGTGGTCACACCGTCGCGCAGGCTTTGACAGCCACAGCACTTTTAAGAGCGGCTGGATTTAAGATTGTTTTACATTGGATGCCAAATCTGCTTGGCGCGACCATTGACTCAGACCGGGATGATTTTCTGCGACTCTGGAAAGATGGTTTTTCGCCTGATGAATTAAAAATTTATCCCTGTCAATTACTGGAAGGCACAGAATTATATACATACTGGCAAAATGGAGAATATCAGCCTTACACACAGGATGAATTGATCCACTTGATCGCCGACATTAAACCTGAAATTGAGCTATATTGCCGTGTCAATCGTGTGATTCGCGATATTCCCTCCCATCATGTGGTGGAAGGTAACCGCCGTACCAGTCTGCGCCAGGATGTATTTCTCGAACTGGAAAAAAGAGG
>CAZPIM010000226.1:0-2222 GCA_964586385.1 uncultured Anaerolineaceae bacterium | reverse complement strand
AAATAAAGGCTGCCATTGGCAGCCTTTATTTTTTTTCTATCCAATGCTCATTGCTGGCCAAAGCATCATTAAATTTTCCAAAAGTAAGCGAATATTGATGTTCGCTTCCAAAAGTGAAAGAGATTCTTCGAGCTTCTTTGTCATGATATTGATTTCTTCGAACGATAACCCGGAAGAGGCTTGTCTGCTCATAGTTGAAAACGTGATAAAAGTGACCATTGAAGCACATCCGCTTTTCTGAAATAAAATATCACGCCAAAACAAAAGCCAGGTTTCCAGGATTTGGCGTACTGTTTCTTTCGTTTCCCCTCTTTTTCGTGACGAAGTCAATTTGTCGATGTATTGAAACCGTTCGACCAACTGAAAATTAAATATTTTTATACAGTCATTCATTAAATCATGGATCAATTCCTGATTTTGAATATCACTCATGTATGTTTTTGCTAGCCCGATTCTGCCGGAAGTCAAATGCGCTAACTCCTTGGCAGTTTGTTGGTCCAATTTCCATTTATCTTTTAGCAATAATTCCATTTCAGAAATTGGTATGGGTCTGAGTCTGATAATTTCACAGCGTGAAGATATCGTTGGTAGTAAATTTTCGACAGCATCCGCCGTGATGAGCAAAATAACTTTTGGAGGTGCTTCTTCGAGGGTCTTAAGTAAAGCATTCTGCGCATTCGGATTGGCTAAGTGAAAATTAATGATCAGGGCAATCCGATATTTGGCTTCGTATGGCGTTAAAGACAAACTTTTCTGTAATTCCCGAATTTGTTCGATGCGTATCTCGTTTTTATCTTCCTCAAGCTGCACAATGCTTAAATCCGGGAGCTGTAATTTTTCGGTTTGTTTGCAAATCCGACATTCTCCGCATGCATTGCCTGGCTCAGGTGGCTGTGTACAATTGATGGCTTGGGCAAATTTGATTGCCAGACTGCGCCGGCCAATCCCGGGTGTTCCACTAAAAAGGTATGCATGCCGGACAGAATCGTTCTGAATATGTTTTTGCAGAATTTCAATCGCCCAATCGTGACCAAAAAGATTCCATTTCATGGGATGGATTGTAGCTGAGTTTCAGATTTGTGACAACAAAAAACCAGCGATCCTTCGCTGGTTTTTTGTATTGTTCATTTATCCTTTTATTTGAAGATCAAGGGGAAAAAGTAATCATAGAAGAAGGTTAACCCTATGATAACAGGGTCATGGTCAGATGACCGATAAGCGTCCGGAGCATAGAGGAGATCCTGAGCCGGTAATTTAAAGGACATGTCATAATCAATTAAATCTGGCTCGTCTGCATTGATATGCCAGTAATCCACACTGGTAACCAAAGCTTCCAGTCCCTGGTTCCCCATGGCATGGTCTAGATACCCGGTTTGTCCGTCAAAGACATAGCCATAAGCTTCTTCACCCTGGAATTTGAACACCAGATCTTTATAATCATCGGTTGTATCTATTGTGTCGTCAGGTCCTGCTTTGATGGCATCGATCGGGTCTTCTTTATCATAAGAGTTTAAGTCACCGATAATCAGATTGTTGTTAAAACCGCTATTGGTTGGATCAGTTTCCAGCCAATCTACTAATGCAAGAGCGGCATTCTCACGCGTAACATTGCAGTTGCCAGCGCCATCTCCAAGGTCCGGATCTGAAACGTCATTACAATCTGATCCCTTTGATTTTAAATGGTTCACTGCTACGGTAAATACAGTACCTGTACCTGGATCCTGGAAGGATTGAGCTAATACCGGTCGATTTTTATCATCCAGGAAACGAGTGTCTACTGATGTATTGAGGATGGAATAATCACCAATAAGAGATAACGATGCGGGTTTATAAATCATGGCAACTTTAATGGCATCTGTGCCGATCACACCTGTATGGATGTAGTCGTAAGTGTCAGCACCCATAACGGTATTAAGGCTGGCAACCAGATCGATGACAGCATCATCATTGATATTATTTTCAATTTCCATCAAGCCAACGACATCTGCGTTGATGGATGAAATTGCTGCAACGATTTTGTCTCGCTGCCTGATTAATTCTTCCGCTGTATTTGCACCGCGACAATCCATATCTTGAGAGGGTCCACAGATTGGTGTTCCAGTATCGAGGGTGGTGAAATAATTAAGCACATTGAAGCTGGCAACTTCTACCTTCCCACCGACTTCAGGATGTGTGGCTTCACGGATGTTGGTTGATGAATAATCCGCACCCTGTGTGGGCTG
>CAZPIM010000225.1:0-2226 GCA_964586385.1 uncultured Anaerolineaceae bacterium | reverse complement strand
GGAAAATGTCCCACAACAGGTTAATTAAACCATAGAACATAAAAAACGTGGTAAATTGACTCAAGCGACCAAGGGAGAAAATAGAAATGACTAAACTAACATTTGGTCATCGTTGGAAAAGAATTCGAATCAGTAGAAAATGTGTCAATTTGTTTACTCTCAAAATTTATTATGTCTTAGATTTAATTCAATTGAAGAAATGAGAGTGCCCGGAAAAAAAAATGCTTCCGGGCTTGTTTTCTTGAGCTTATTCAATTTGTTATACTCCGGATTGGTTATCGTCCAGTTTGATATATCAACGTTTTTATCAAACCGTTCAATCGTTTTGCTGGTTCCTAAAATCAGAGATGAGAGATATGCTGTTTTAGACGCACAAAGAATTGCGGAGTCAATTGAAAAGAATCCGGTGAACACAAAACCAGTCATTTTCCTAATGCCTTCAACAAGTTCTTTATATTCTAAATGGGATGTTGCTCCACGGGTTCCAATGAGAACAGATGTATGGAAGGAATCCAATAAAACATCATTAATGGTTATATCTTTCATTCCCCGATACGCTAATTCCTGAGATGCAATATTGTGAAAAGTAGTTCTTACGATGTTTAAATCTTCAATATCATCGAAAAGTATAGCTACATCAAATAATTGTTTCGCAATTTCTAGATCTTTGCCTTTTCCGTAAGGGATGCCAGTTGTATGCGGTGCGAAAGCCGTTAATTTATCGCCAAGCAGACATTCTTTTGAGGGACATACAATCTTTGTAGCCAGCCCTTCCGATACAACTAATGAAGATTGGATGGCTATAGCATTCAGGGTTGGGTATGGATTTTTCACAATCAATACATCCAGTAATATATGGCTTTCTTTCTCCTGGATCACGCTTTGAAAATAGAATTTGTAATGTCGCTTGGGCAACTGGCCAGAACGTATATTTTCCTCTATGCGAGTAAATATACCCTGCCGTACTACATCCTTGAAACTGTTATCTAGAATTGTCCCGTCTTGCAGAACGATATCAATATCAATCGAAAATCGTCGAGGCGAGTTTAATAACAAGAGTAATGAAGTTCCTCCCTTGAAGATAAAATCCAATTCAACTAACTTCAGGTTTTCCACAAGAGTTAACGCCATAATCATTTTCTCTATCAAAATGGGATCTTTTCCTGGTGAGACTTCCCGGATCCCCATAATCCATTCTTTAGTACGCGATTGATTTGAAATCATGCGATGTTCTCCAAAGGTGTTGATATTTTAATCTGTGTCCGGGTGTTGATGAAACTTTTCAATCTTTCGTCTACTTTTCTCCTGCTGGCGTAACGGAATAAAGTTTTGGTATTGATCCAATATGCGGAGAAAGCATTTTCAAAGATATTAACCATTTCCTGTCCTTGAAAGATATAGAATCGATCCTTATCTGAGAAAATATCCACAAGGATTTTCTCTAACCTGACAGAAACAATACCATTCGTTTTTATTTTGGGAGATTGTGTAACCAATTGAAGGAGCAGAATACTTTCAGGGGAATTAATGATATAACGCTCAAAGGTCAATCTGTCCGGCTCCAGAAAAATTTTTCGAGACGATTGTTCTTTTAATTTATTAAAAACGGATTCGGCAGCTTCTTTTTCAATTTCTAAAATAATTTGGTTCTGACCCGGTTGATGAGTCATAAATTCATGAATGACACCAGTTTCCCAAATCAGGTACTGGGTATAAGGAAAATTCTCAATTACATCTAAGCTCAATTTCTGAGCAGTTAGTGAGAGTTTGGGATTAAATTTCTTCTTAGCTGACGCATGCGTTGTATATGTCAAAGCATATAATCCAGCACCTATTGGAGTAATGCATCTTTCTTTTTCTAAAGAATACAAAATACGGCGGAAAGCCTGCTCGGTCAACCCGGGGTGTAGTAGATGATAAAACTTCCTTAACTCATCCTTTAGTACAGTTTCCCGGGTTGAGAATTTCTTCCTCAAATCCGGGACTGCTAATGCTGAATCTTTCGTTTTCATTGTACCTCCAGATTTTGCATTTTCGTAATTCGACACTTTTTACTAATTAGTGACGAATTACGAAATTTATTTTAGTATATCAGATTAAGAATTATTTGGTTAAATGAATAATAATTGTCGAAAAAAAGACGTTACAAATAGTTGCGCATAGCCACTTACCAAACAAATTGGTATCGAGAAACATTAAAAATGCTGAAATATCTTCTATAGTCAA
>CAZPIM010000224.1:0-2325 GCA_964586385.1 uncultured Anaerolineaceae bacterium | reverse complement strand
ATGTACTCTCCACTACTCGCAAGTATGCCTTGCTTAACGGAATAGCCTTTCCCGGAGTTCCTGGGATTGTTGATCAAGCGAATACTAGCCGCGGAATTCTTAATCACAGTTAAAACTGCTTCTGCTGTCTGATCTGTGCTCCCATCATTAACCACAATTATTTCATAAGTGTTATTGCCCGGATTAAATGTCTCAACAATCGTTGAGAGGATATAAGCGATATATTTTTCCTCATTGAATGCGGGAATTACCAGAGAAATTTCAATGGATTTGTGCATTACACATCAAGGACCGTGGGATATGCTAGGGTTGGAGAGACTAATAGACAATTAAACCTCAAAACAAGTCTTTATTCCTATTGGGGGGATCAGTAAACCAAACGTAACCAGAGAATATTTTTTGAAGCTGATTGTTCAATTATACCTTTGAATAAAAACGCCCCACTCTTGAGGAGATTACTTGATCAATGCCTCAGAAATAATTTGCGTATCAAAGCCGTCTTCATTTAGTCGTTCAATCATCCAGCCAATCACAACATCATCCTGGGGTTTCTCGATATTACACGAAGACGTATATCCAGTTATTATGCCTGACTCAAAGCTGAGTGTTAATAAGTTCAATTTAATCCAGTTGTTACAATAGATGACGCTGAAATAACCAAATTGGTAAAAAGGAGGCTTTACCCTTGCTTGTTCAAGCGCTTCCTTTTCAGTTGTTAGCCCAACATCAACTCCGGTGCCAAAAATCGGTTGGGTGTCGATTTCATTTTGCAGGAATGAATTGCCAAACATCCAGGTTGGTTTGTCGATATTCAAGTAATCAAGGATTGTGGGCGAAATATCAATATTTTGAATGTTGGAATTTCGTACGCCTGCATAATCGCCATCTGGAAAATGGATCAGTAAAGGAATTCTTTCTGTGGTCACCCACCTTTGTCCATGGTCGCCTCCAATAATGATCATCGTGTTCTCGAATATCCCCAAATCAGTTAATTCATCGATGAGTGTCCCAATACCATTATCAAATTCCAAAATACTGTCATCATAAAAATCATCCCCCCATTCTTCCTGGGCTTCAGCATCCTGACCTTTTGAAAAAACCTGGTTTTGAGGAACGAACTTTGGCCCATGCGTACCCATCCAGTGAATATGAATAAACACCGGGTATTCTTCACTGGAAACAATTTTTATGATCTCATCAATTTTTTTCTGGTCATCAAATGTATCTTTATTCCCTTCGATCAAGTCACCTTGATCTGACATTTTCTTAATGAAGAAAATATGACGTAACCGATCAAAAATTCGATGCGTAATTTCATAGATGAAAAAGGCATTATCGGTATGCATTTTTTCACTTAATTTTTGGTAAACATGGCTCTGCAGCATTGATCTGCCGTTTACAAAATCAAATCCATTTTGCACATTTTGGTCGAAAGCATCAATAAAAAGAGGATGTGTGAATTGAAAAGTCGCATATCCAAGACCGCTGAGAATTCCTGGTAAGTGCTGCAGTGCATCCTCGTTTTTCAAAATATCCGGCGGAAAGAGTAACCTGGTTTGCGTGGGGAGTTTGCTCGTGTAGATTGAAACTATCGACCCTGTTGTGCTGCCCGAGTTGGTGAAAGCGTTTTCAGCCACAAGGGAGGTTAGCGCCAGCTCTCTAATTCTTGGTGTTGTATCCAGGCTATATCCGTAAACCGACATATGGTTCGCGTTGACCCCATCAGCGGTGATCAATAGAATATTCGGGTATCTTGTATTACTTGCGTTTTCTTTACTGGAGAGATCCGTGCCGGTAACATTGCCATTGTAAAACACAAGAGACGTTATGATTGTATAGGCGATAAGAATCGGTAGAATGTTATTCTGTTTTCTTGCCTGGTTTTCATTGGGAGCAACTTCTGTTAAAAAGGAATTGATTTTTAAGAACAAAAACAACCCTAGTGCAAGAAACAGCAATAAGTACAATCCCCTCGTAATTCCATCACTTTTCACAACCCCAAATTTAAAGACGGTGTAGGTAAAGTTATCAATTAGCAGCAGTACCAGGCACGAAAAAATGATGCCGGGAATCAAACTGCCAATGATCAGGAAAACGCTTTTTTTCTCTTTCCATATTGGGTTCAGGCTTACAAGATAGAGGATTGCCAGACCTGCAAAACATAATCCTGTAAATATTGAGGCTGTGAAAAACAAAATTTCAAGTTTTTTAAAAAAGATTACGAAATTTATAAAAGAAGGCTTAGTAATTAAAAACACCCACTCCGATAGGAAATAAAGATGCACAGCAATAAAAGTAAGTAGAAACAGGCTGGTCCAGGGATAA
>CAZPIM010000223.1:1201-2381 GCA_964586385.1 uncultured Anaerolineaceae bacterium | reverse complement strand
CAACAAAAATCGACGCTCGTGGCTTTTCCTGCCCTCAGCCTGTCATCCTAACTCAAAAGGGAATAGAAGAAAATAAATTTCCACTGGAAGTTCTGGTTGACACAGTTACTGCTCGTGAAAATATTCGCCGGATGGCAGAAAAACAAGGTCTGAAAGTTATGGTTCACCCAACTAATGATGAATTTCGCATTGTAATTACAAAATAAAAGGATAAATAATCTACACATATGAAAAAGAATAAGATTATTTATCTTGATAATGCAGCGACTTCCTGGCCAAAACCGCCAGGAGTCGCAAAAGCAATGTCCCGATTCATGGGTGAAGTTGGTGCTAATCCGGGTCGCTCAGGGCACCGATTATCAGTCGCTGCTGCGAGATTGGTTTACCAAACCCGTGAAGAACTTGCTTCATTGTTTGGAATTGACGATCCGTTAAGAGTGCTTTTTGGAATAAACGTAACAGACGGAATTAATCTGGTTCTTCATGGTTTGTTAAAGCCCAGTGACCATGTTATCGTCAGCAGTATGGAACATAATGCGGTAATGCGACCCCTGAACTCGTTGAAACAAATTGGTGTAGAGTTCACTAAGGTTGAATGCTTTCCAGATGGTTCCCTCGAACCCAGAAAAATTGAACAAGCCATCCTGCCAAATTCCAGATTGATTGTTCTCGTTCATGGATCGAATGTGTGCGGCACAATTCTTCCAGTTCATGATGTCGGGAAAATTGCCCGCCAACATGACTTGTTGTTTATGGTTGATAGTGCGCAAACTGCGGGCCTGTTACCTTTGGATATGGAAAGTGAAAACATTGATTTTCTGGCTTTCACCGGGCATAAATCTTTATACGGCCCCATGGGCACTGGCGGCGTTGTAATGGGAAAACGGATTCAGCCAACCGATTTGCTTTCACATCGACAGGGCGGGACCGGCAGTCGCTCCAGTAAAGAAATCCAACCTGAATTCTTTCCAGATCGTTTTGAAAGCGGAACATGCAACGCGGTTGGAATCGCCGGCCTTTTAGCTGCATTACGTTGGCGACGTGAGATTGGGACAGAAACAATTCTGGCTCATGAGCAATCGCTCTGTGCAGAATTACTCTCTGGATTAAACGATATCTTTGGAATCCAGATTTATGGACCTCAAGATCCGCTCCGCCAAACCCCAACCGTAGCTTTCAA
>CAZPIM010000223.1:0-1101 GCA_964586385.1 uncultured Anaerolineaceae bacterium | reverse complement strand
AATATGCCGTTATCCTGACCGATTCTATCAGCCAGGCTATGCGTATCGAAAAGGAATTACATATTAATAAGGTAGATAGCAAGATGATTCCGGTTCCACGTCATTTGAGTTCGGACTGTGGTTCATGTTTAAGAATCCGGGTTGAAGATTTGGAAAAAGTAAAAGAAATTATCGAACTAAATTCATTTAATTATCAATCTATAGAGGAAATATGAAAGAAAGCAACAGAACAATTCGGTTGACATCATTATCTTCTTGCGCTGGTTGAGCATCCAAGTTTAGTGCGAAAGCACTGGCGCAGGTTCTGCGTCCCTTACAAACAATATTTGATGCCAATCAATATCCAGATCTTTTGGCAGGATTAAGCGCTCCTGATGATGCTGCGGTTTGGAAAATCGATAATGAACGCTCTTTGGTCGCCACAGTTGACTTCTTCACGCCAATTGTAGATGATCCATACGATTATGGTTCTATCGCTGCTGCAAATAGCCTTTCGGATATTTATGCAATGGGAGGGACACCATTTTTGGCGTTAAATATCGCTGCAATGCCACCGCAAATCCCTTTTGAAATCATCACCGAGATTTTTCGCGGTGGTGCAGAAAAAACCAAAGAGGCCGGGGTGGTCATCGCCGGTGGACATACTATTCAAGATAAAGAACCAAAATATGGCATGGTGGTCTTAGGTTTTGTTCCCAATGACCGCATATTAACCAAAGGGGGTATGAAGCCTGGAGATTCACTGTTTTTAAGCAAACCAATTGGCAGCGGAATTATTTCTTCCGCCATAAAAGCTGAAAAAATTAAAGACGGGGAATATCAGGAAATGATTAGATGGATGAAAGTGCTGAATAAGGATGCTTCTTTCCTTGCCGTCCAACATAGCGCCAGTGCGGTCACAGATATCACCGGTTTTAGCCTGCTAGGGCACGCCTGGGAAATGGCATCTGCATCAGGTGTTGGAATCTGTTTCAATTATAACCAAATTCCCTTATATGATTTCGTAGATCGGTTCGCTAAGGAATGGTGTTTCCCGGGTGGTTCTTTTGATAATGAGGAATTTTACGCACCACATCTAAGCTTTGATTCTCATATCTCCCA
>CAZPIM010000222.1:0-2390 GCA_964586385.1 uncultured Anaerolineaceae bacterium | reverse complement strand
GTAAATGAACTACGGACGACCGCATGTTCCACAACCTGATCCCCACGGATGCGTAAACGTAGTTCGGGAATTTCGTTTGCAGCCCGGCTGGTAATATAGGCGATTGTGGCAAAAACCGAGTAGCCATTGGCTTTGATCCATGGGAGTAAACGGGTCAGATTAACATTGGCAGTGATATTGAGATAAGGATATTGCATGCGATTATAAAAAACAAAATGATCGCGCCGCTTCCAGGTTTCGATATCAATAATTTTCATGGTTTATCCTAATACTTTTTCACAGCCAATCCATGCAATCTCTTTACCTGAAAAGCGTTTCGCCA
Organism: uncultured Anaerolineaceae bacterium; assembly: GCA_964586385.1. Classification (GTDB taxonomy): domain Bacteria; phylum Chloroflexota; class Anaerolineae; order Anaerolineales; family Anaerolineaceae; genus UBA6170. Next base: position 2,068 of record CAZPIM010000222.1, on the reverse strand, counting down.
TAATTTGAATGGATTGTGGGTTATTGTCCATCAAAATAAAATTCCGTTTAAATTCCAAACAGGCAGCACCGGTTGTACCCGACCCTGCAAAAAAGTCCAAAACAGTGCTTTCAGGCGTCGAAGATGCCTGAATAATTCTTCGCAATATTCCCAGAGGTTTTTGTGTTGGATAGCCGGTCTTCTCTCTCCCGTTGGTAGGTACAATCGTATGCCACCAGGTATCTGTCGGCAGCTTACCATTGGCAGCTTTTTCCTTGCCAACCAATCCGGGTGCCATGTAGGGAATACGTTCGATCTCTTCGTAGTTAAAAATATAGTTATTTGGATCTTTTGCATACCAGAGGATATTGTCGTGTTTGGTAGGCCATTTCTTTTTGGTACGGGCGCCATAATCGTACGCCCAGATGATTTCATTCAGGAACGAGTCTCGGCCAAATATTTGATCCAACAAAATTTTGCAGTAATGCACTTCGCGATAATCAATGTGAAAGTATAAACTTCCAGTCGGTTTTAAAATGCGATACGCTTCCAAAAGCCTTGGTTCCAGAAAACCGATAAAGTCATCAAATTGGTCTTTATATGCTTGTTCACCCAGATGGATGGTCTTGTAAGTACGTCCTTGAAAGCCAATCCGGTCACCGTTTTCATCCGCGATCGTCTTCATCGATTTACGGCTTTGGGCATGTCCGGTATTAAAGGGGGGATCAATATAGATCAGATCAATCGATTCTGAAGGCAGGTTTTGCAGCAGAGTGAGATTATCACCAAAGTAGATCTGGTTAGGCATGCAATGATTTTAACAGCATGTAGATGGTTGAGCAAGAAGAACATCATTACAACCAGTACTTTGAGGGAATTAGGTTTTCATTCTTGCGATTCTTCCACAACCGGTTCCTCAATCTTTTCAGACACCGGCATTCCATAGCCTTGCATTTCCATGTTCATGGCTACTCGCGTCACCCAATCCACACAATGTTCTAATTGCAAAAGGTAAGGGGACAATCGAAAATTGGAATGATACTGATAGATAATCATGTTATCAATACTGCCAATCCAACTATGGTCTGTTAATATGGGTTCACCTTCGCTCATTAAAGGACCAAAAATATTTTGAAATTGGGCATTCTGTTTATGGTCTGTAGGATCAGGAGGATTTATCCCGAATTGGATACCGTCTTTTTTTCTGAAAATGCCTTTACCCTTAATGTTCTCTTTGCCTATCAAAGGCCAAAATAGTATTTTAGAAAATACTGCAATTTCAAAAAATAAAGTATGTGGATTTTCCGGTGTTCGAATCTGATTTCGGTAACATCGCACGATCACCTGTCTATCCCGCAATTTACCACTAATCCAGACATTAGGATGAATTGGACAGGCTTCATTAAATTCCCATCCTTTGGATTTAGCAAAATTTCTTAAGGTTATTAATTGTTGATATCTCCCAAAATAGACAATTCTCGACATGGGGTGGTTGACCGATACTGAATCCACATCAACAAAAAATATGGCTAGAAGAAACCAAAAAATGCTAAAAAAAGGCACATACAATCCTGCAAAGATTGCTGGTGGTGTGGTCTGAAGATCAATCAACTGGTATTGGAAAATGGAATAAATTCCAATTGCCATCAGGAAAGGAAAAGTGATGACATAGAACCAAAAAAAACCGCTCAAATTTTTCTTAATAACGAACATATTTATTATTGATAATAAGAAACAGAATAATAAATATATAGTGATGATGATGGAGTTTTGCCAGTTTGATGTAAAGATAAAAATTGTGACCGCGAAAAATAATCCAATATTGAGTAAAAAGAAAATCACCCTGCCAATAAAGCGAATATTTTCACGGGATCCTTGGACACCATTTGTTGTGGTTAGGTGATAATTAAACTGGGCTTGTCTTTCAACCGCTTCTAAAGATTGTTGGGCGATGATTGGGAGAAGTTCCATAAATTCTTCCTACATTAATTCAAAGGTATAAAATCTACATTTATTAAGGTTTGAGGCGTCCAGTATGTGTATTTCACTGGACGATTTTAGAATAGTTGGATTTTTATTGGATGTCTTG
>CAZPIM010000221.1:0-2413 GCA_964586385.1 uncultured Anaerolineaceae bacterium | reverse complement strand
GCGTGAAAAGCGGGGCGAGAAATTGTCAGCAATGCGTTTTATCCAGGGATATGCGGTAGATCGTTTATTGGAACTTGCTGAATATATTGAATCACCTGCGATGGTGTCTGAAGATGAGTATGCAACAGAAAGACGCTTTGAACAACGATTTTCCAATTTATCAGTTTATCTTCCTAAGTGGCTACAAGGGTATAAAAGAAATAGCGAATCAGCCTTGGAAATTCTGGCTTTCTTAAAAAAGGATTTTGAAATCAATGAAGTAATATATGCGGCAATACAAAGGTTGTGCCTGTAACAAAAAAATAAATTTTTTGTTCTTTGTCCCGGGATTGGTGATAGCTTGTAAACCATTGATTTTTCTTCCAATCCGACGAATAGGGAATGGCGGACGAGTATCATCATAATCCTGCGACAGTGTCAGAATTGTCATAGACGAGAAAGAAGATATAATTTTCAAAAAAGAGGTGTGACATGATCAATAAACGAGAAGCATTACTCGACCTTGTTCACAATAATTCCAAACCCGGATATATCCCGGCAGCCTTTTTCATGCATTTTGACGATACCCACCACCAGGGGCAACCAGCGATTGATAAACATATGGAATTCTTCCATTATACCGGCATGGATTTTGTAAAAATTCAATATGAACAGCCCCTTCCACGCGAAATCGCTATCCGTAAACCGGAAGATTGGGCGAAGGTTCCACTCTATTCGGAGCAATTCTTTGAACCCACGATTCGTGTAGCGGAAGGTCTGGTTAAAGCAGCAAATCACGAATCCCTGGTGATATTGACCGTCTATTCGCCTTTAATGCACGCAATTCGTCAGGCGGACGCAGAAACATTCGCCAATCATCTATACGAAAACCCGGAAGTTGTTGCAAAGGGATTGTCGATCTTGACAGAGAATGTAATCAGGTTGGTGCGGGGTTGCATGCGGGTTGGTGTGGATGGTTTTTATGTTTCCACGCAGGGAGGCGAAGCCTCGCGCTTTAAAGATAAAAGTATTTTCAAGAAATATATCAAACCAACCGATCTTGCAGTCTGGGAGGAAATACAAAACTGCCGTTTCAATATTCTGCATGTCTGTGACTATGAAGGTAGTTATGATGATTTAACTCCTTTCCTGGATTACCCCGGGCATGTCGTCAATTGCAGCCTGAACCTGGGGGATAAAACGCTGGCTGCTAAAGAAGTTTCCGAATTGTTCGGGCGTCCGTTTATGGGTGGGCTGGAGCGAAAAGGCGCAATCGCAACAGGTGACAAGCAGGTGATTCGACAGGCAGTGAACGCTGTATTGTCTCAAGCCCCGGAGCGTTTTATCCTGGCAGCAGATTGTACAGTGCCAAGCGATACCCCCTGGGAAAATTTAAAAACAGCCATCGACATCGCGCATGCGTACACGAAATAACATGCAATAAAGATGCTCCTATAAAAAAACCAATATTGGGAAAGAAAAAGCACGCCTAAAAACACTCCGACAACGTTGTCAAGCGCATAGCCGTTAAGAATTTTGTGTTGTAATGTAAAATTTCCGCAGAATGACCTTTATTAATTGCGGTGTCATGAAGCGTTAAAAAAAAATCAAATCATTCAGTCACAATTGGTAAAATTACTCCACGCCCCCAAAACAAATCTACACTTGACCGTGTAATTTTTTGTAAACAAAGACGATGGTTATTGTTATTGCTGAAGGTACAAATTGCAAGTCATCCATTGTGAAGAGAATGCGACCTGCTTTCCTGGTTTAAAACCCTGTCACGAAACGCGCCACATCCTGAATCCAATGAAACGCAATTGCTGATTCCAATCCCCGGCGACGTGCCAGGATCAGCGGCGGCACACCCCAGAAAACAGCCATCACGGCTCCCATACCGATTGCCATTAATGGAGATTGCAGAAACAGGTCATCGAAATGCTGGTAATTATGTACCAACATCGCCAATACTCCTGATAACCAAATGGCTTTTTCGGGAATCGTTTTGTTCAACACTACCCAAATTAAGCTCCATAAAGCGAAGCGGAAAATCACTTCTTCGACGATAGCAGGTTGCATGGCGTCGCGTAATGCCGAGAGAGGGTTTTGCCACGAGATTGAACCGCCTTGCGTGATTTTCAGCGCGATGACATTTAATAGCGCTAAAGGTAAGCCAACAGCCAAACCGATCAAAATTCCTTTGAACGTTTTTTGCCAGTTTCCACTGGCTACAAACAATTTCACCGGTCCTCCCCGGGTTTGGATCACTAAACCGGCAATAACAGCCAGGAAGGTAAATAGACCTCTTACCAGGGCATGCTCCATATTACTACGTATAATCCCAAGAAAAGGATATGGTGTGAAGAGGTTGGCAAAACACATTCCTAATCCAACAACTAATCCAAGGAGTATGGCGCAAAGCCAATGATTCCAT
>CAZPIM010000220.1:0-2415 GCA_964586385.1 uncultured Anaerolineaceae bacterium | reverse complement strand
TCCTTGTTCATCAGGAGCTTTGCAACCAGGTCACGAATAGAAACAATCCCCACCAGTTCATCACCCTCCAGAATCGGAAGATGGCGAAAATGATTTTCGGTCATGATCTGCATGCAATCTTCCAGTGTTGTTTCGGCTGAAGCAGTTTTAACGTTTTTGGTCATGAATGCTTCGATTGGCATATCAAGATAAGCCTCTGTTTCCCTGGAAACAATGCGGATGATGTCACGTTCGGTCACAATACCGACTAGCTGTGCATTATCAATGACTGGCAGCGCACCAATTTTCTTCTCGGCCATGATACGAATGGCAACCCGGGCTGTTTGTTTCGGACTAATCGTCCAAACCGGGTCTCCCTTCAAGCGGATTAATTCCTTTACTTTTATCATTTCAAACTCCTTTTATTCGACAACCCTGGAACAATCTCGAATAAGTGTAATTTTATAGTAAAGAAAAATCGTGTTTTTTCAAGAAAACAAGCTTATATAAGCATGAATCAGCCTATAATTAAAGGATATGAGCAAGGTCGATGCGTACCGCCAGACTTTAGCAGGACTGACCGAATGGGATGAATATTTACTATCCGGGTCCAATTTACCCGGTCCGCGCGGAAATTTAGAACTCGCCCAGGCAGCAGCCTTGCAAGGAGAGGAAGCACATTTTCTGGCATGGCTGTCCTGGAATCCTGATCGTGCTCCCGAAAATACGCCACATTGTTTTCTGGCATTTTGCGGCACATGGGGGTTAGGGCGATTGGTCGCGGAGGGAAACGAGCACTTCATCCCGGCATTACGAAGCCAGGCCAGTGATCCGCGCTGGCGAGTGCGGGAAGCAACAGCCATGGCACTTCAATCCATCGGTGATTCGAACCCGGATCTGTTGCTGAAAATCGCAAACACCTGGAAAAAAGGAAATTATCTGGAGCAAAGAGCGGTCATGGCCGGGTTGTGTGAGCCACGATTGTTGAAGGATCCCCATTTCTGTCATATAGTGCTCGGAATTCTGGATGAAATTACAAAGGGGATATCCGCAACGAGCGGAAACAAGAGCGAGGATTTTCGTGTTTTACGTCAAGCTCTGGGGTATGGCTGGAGCGTGGCGATCGTCAGTGCTCCTGAGACTGGCAAAGTGCTGTTTGAGAAATGGGCAGCTTTCCAACACCCAAATATTCAGTGGATCGTAAAAGAGAATCTGAAAAAAAACCGATTGGTAAAGATGAACCATCAATGGGTGGAAGAGATGAAAAAGCTCATAAGTTGATAAGTTGTTAAGTTGATAAGCTGTTAAGCTGTTGAGCTGTTGAGTTCTTAAGTGGTTAAGCTCTTATGTAAGTAAGGCTAATGAATTAATTTAAAAATTAAGATTGGCTCAGTCAATTTGCAGTTGCTTGGATGAACCAATGATAAAGATCCGAAAGATATAATTCGGGTTGAAGATTGACCGTGCAAGAACTATACGATTAAATCACAACCCAATCACCAATTTCGCGATGCTGAAATAGATAAACAAACCGGTTGCATCTACCAGCGTGCTCATCACCGGGCCGGAAACCACGGTTGGGTCAATTTTCAGTTTGGAAGCCAGCAATGGCAGTACAGCTCCTGAGGCATTCGCCCACACCACAATCGCAATGATCGAAAAAGCAACCGTGAAAGCCAGTTCCGGGCTGGTGCCCCATGTGATGGCGCGAAAATATGCAAATACCGCCATGCCGATTCCCAGAATTAATCCAATCCGAAATTCATGCCACAATGAATACATGGCATCAGACAGATCGATATCCCCAATTGCCAGCGCACGAATAATCGTACTGGTTGTTTGTGAACCTGCATTCCCACCGGTGCCGATCAGAAGCGGGATAAAATACGTTAGCGCTACCACTGCTGCCAGTTCAACCTCAAACATGCGCATCACTGTCCCGGTCAGACTGCCCGTTAGAAATAATAATAAGAGCCAGCCAATTCTTTTCTTGGCAATTTCCCAGGTGCCGGTATGCAAGTAGGATTGATCCAAAGGTTGTGCACCACCCAAACGCTGGAAGTCTTCGGTGGTCTCCTCTTCCAAAACATCCATCACATCATCCACCGTAATGACGCCAATCAATTTCCTGGAAACATCCACCACAGGCAAAGCCAGTAAATCATATTTCTGGATGATGCGCGCACATTCTTCCTGATCTGTCCCCGCAGTCACCGAAACGACCTGGGTATCCATGATTTCTTCCAGACGCACATCCGGGCCTGCCGTGATCAAATCTCGCAGGCCAATCACACCGGCCAGAACATCATCAGCAGTGACAACGAATAAATAATAAATTTCTTCACTATCCGGTTTGTAGGTTCGTAAGACGTTGATCGCATCCGAAGCTTTCATGCGCGTCCGTAAGCCCACAAATTCCGAGGTCATCAAACCGCC
>CAZPIM010000219.1:0-2418 GCA_964586385.1 uncultured Anaerolineaceae bacterium | reverse complement strand
AGCCATATTGTGATGAAAGCCTTCAATGGGGAAAAGCGCAGCGTCGAGAAATTTGATGTTTACAATAAAACCCTCTTTGATTCAGCCTGGAAATCACAATTCTTATCTGGATTGATGATGCCAATCATGAACACAATTGGCAACCTCGGATACGTCGCTGTCGCCATTCTGGGTGCCTATCTGGCAGTACGCAATGCAATTACCGTTGGCGATATCCAAGCTTTCATTCAATATGTCCGTTCGTTCACGCAACCTATTGCTCAAATTGCGAATATTTCCAATGTTTTACAACAGACTGCGGCAGCGGCTGAACGCGTATTTGAATTTCTGGATGAAAAAGAAGAAATACCGGAAACCGAAAATCCTACTCAGCTTACCAAAGTTGAGGGTCAGGTGATTTTTAAAGACGTACATTTTGGATACAACCCCGAAAAGATCATTATTAATGATTTCTGTTCAACCATAACTCCCGGTCAAAAAATTGCTATTGTTGGTCCTACCGGTGCCGGAAAAACCACCATTGTCAAATTACTGATGCGATTTTATGATGTTAATAATGGCTCCATCAGCGTGGATGGGCATGATATCCGTAATTTTAGCAGGGAAGGCTTACGGGATATGTTCGGTATGGTTTTACAGGATGCCTGGCTTTATAACGACACGATCATGGAAAACATACGATATGGCAGATTAAATGCCAGTGATGAGGAAGTTATTGAGGCAGCGAAAAGTGCTAACGTGGACCATTTTATCCGCACATTACCGGATGGATATAACATGATTCTGGATGAAGAAACTTCAAATATTTCTCAGGGACAAAAGCAGTTGCTTACTATTGCACGTGCGATATTATCCGAGCCAAAGATTTTAATCCTCGATGAAGCCACCAGCTCGGTCGATACCCGAACCGAAGTATTGATCCAAAAAGCGATGGATCGTTTAATGGAAGGCAAAACAAGTTTTATCATTGCACATCGACTTTCTACTATACGCAACGCTGATTTGATCCTGGTGATGGATAACGGTGATATCGTCGAACAAGGCTCACATGAAGAATTATTGGAAAAGAATGGGTTTTATTCAACGATTTACAATAGCCAGTTTGAAGCTGCGGATTTGTATTAGGAGTTGAAGTCAATACGCTTGGAAGTTTAAAACCAGAGTTCATCTTTATAAAAACAAACAGGATAAAGATTAAGAAATTTGGTCTTTTTGCGAACCTAAAGGATTTCACAACATGAAAATATGTTGGGTTACGCTTTCGCCGAGAGCAAATTTTAACTATTAATTGTATAAAGAATTTGCAATTTTTTTTCATGATTCACACCGCTAACGCCAACCTACAAAACAACATAAATCATTATCCTTCAAAAAATATCAACGAATCCCGTAGGTTGGCGTCATTTGCGGTGAAAGCAAAATGTCGCTATCGTCAAGAGTGATAAGATGCAAGAATATGCATCCAGGATTTACGAAGCAATAGACCCAACATTACGAATTGAAGGTTTCCTTAGTTTTAATCCGCAAACATGAATCCTGGTTTTTTTTCCTTCAAGTTTGGGTTTCTGATTCGATAAAACCAGGTTTCACGTGATTTGGTTTAATTACGGATTGAAGACTTCCCTTTCGGGGTAAAGATCAAGTGAAAGGTTAAAACCATGTTTCATCTTTATATTAGAGTCCAGCTTCAAGATTAAGAAATCCTGGTTTTTTACGAATCATATGATTTTTACAACATGAAGAAAATTTTGCATTTTATTCAATATAAAAACAAAAGAAATAGAAAAAAATCCATGCATTTTCTAAATTTTTTTTATTTTGGGTTGTAAAGCACTGTAAATCCGATCAAATTTTTGCTGTTTTTCTAACTTCAAAAAACAATAGCAAACTGAATAGAATTTCAAATGCAATCATCATTCCTGCCACAACATAAGCCGGGTAATTAACCCCGACGAACAAAACTGCCAGCGGGATGATAATTGAAAATATGGTGTAGGATTTCGAAAGATATAACCACCCATAGGGGAGTAAATGTGCACCAAAAATCATTGCTAATACCATGACCATTTTTTCAGGTACTGTTGGATAAACCCACATCGCAATCAATAAATATAGCATTTGATTTAGGGAAAACAGGACACCCAAATTGGTTAGGGGATTTCCTTTATTGGTAAAATCTACCTTAATCACCCTTGAAATCATAAAAGCCAAAGGCATGAGTGGTGCAGTAAAACAAAAAGTCAAAAGATTCTTGGTTAATATTGGTAAAGTTGTCAAATGCACGAATAAAACAGCTGTCCAAATGATGATAGATGCCAATATGAAATGTAATCCCTTTTTTTGCTTAATTGCACAATCTAATCTTAATTCTTCCAGGTTCATTGTAATCACTCCTTTGTATCCTGTATTTCCTATTTT
>CAZPIM010000218.1:0-2432 GCA_964586385.1 uncultured Anaerolineaceae bacterium | reverse complement strand
GTACCCTCATCCGGGTATAGGTATCTCGGCTTTATATGTCGGAGGATATATATAAAAAAGAGCGATGATTAAATTTCATCGCCCTTTCAATGAAAGAAAATTACTCTTTCCAAAACTTTATTACTATTTAGCCTTATAAATCGTAGATTTCGCCAAATTTCTTATTCAGATAGCGCACATAAGCAGCAGGGTCAATCTTGGAACCGGTAATTTTTTGAATTAATTCCTGTGGTTCGAATTTCCGACCGTGTTGGTGAATATTCGTTCGTAACCAACCCAGCAAGCTATCAAATTTCCCATTCGAAATCTGATTATCCAGATCGGGCAGATCCAGATTGATTTTTTCCCATAATTGAGCTGAAACCAAATTTCCTAACGCGTAGGTCGAGAAGTAACCCATATTGCCATAAGACCAATGTACATCCTGTAAGACACCTTCGGCATCATTTTTAGGAGTAATGCCTAAATATTCTTTAAATTTGGAATTCCACATCTCCGGCAAATCTTTGAGGGCAACCTTACCTTCGATCATGGCGATCTCGAGTTCCAGACGCAACATGATATGTAAGTTATAAGTTGCTTCATCCGCTTCAACACGGATTAAGGATGGAGATACTTTGTTAATGCCTTTATAGAATTGATTCAGACTGACTGGAGCCAATTGCGGGAAGACTTCCTGCAGGCGTGGATAGAAGAATTTCCAGAAAGGAAGGGAACGCCCAACCAGGTTTTCCCACATGCGGGATTGTGATTCATGGACAGCCAGGGATGCGCCACGAGCAATGCTTGTTCCCTTCAATGTGGGAGAAATACCCTGTTCATACATGGCATGCCCGGTTTCGTGCATCGTTCCAAATAACATCGGATTTAAGAAATCGGGATATACCCGGGTGGTGATACGAACATCGTCCATACCAAAATTAATACTGAATGGATGGGGTGCTTTGTCCTGACGTCCACGATTCCAGTCATATCCAAATCTTGTGACTACATCAACACCAAAATCCCATTGTTTTTGTTCATCGAATGCCTGATGCAAAAATGAATCGTCGATTTCAGGTTTTCCAGCAATTTTTTTGATAAGCTCTACCTGTTGTGGTCGCAAGCCTTCAAAGATAGCTTTTACCTCAGCCGTCTTCATGCCGGGTTCATATTGGTCTAATAAAACATCATAGGGATGGTCCGCTTCAGGGAAGAAATCCGCCATTCGTCGATTTAGATCGACTACTTTTTGCAGATGCGGGAGAAAAATGGAAAAGTCTGATTTTTGTCTTGCTTCTACCCAGGCCGAAAATGCCATTGTAGTTGCCTGGGCAAATTCCCCAACAAATTCTACCGGTATCCGGGTGTCAAAATCATAGTCGCGTTTTGCAACTTTTATGAGTCGGGCATCATCGGAATCCTGTTCCAGTTGTTTTGCGTATTCACCCAGGTCTTCGAGGAGTTTTCCCATTTCCTGTGAGGTAGACCATTCATGAGAAATTTTACTGATGACTTCCAGTTGATTTCCACGTGATTCCGCACCACCTGCCGGCATATAGGTATTTTGATCCCAACCTAAAACAGCACCAGCTTGATTCAAATAGACAATATCGGACATTTTCTGTTTAAAAAGCTTCAATTTTTCTTCCATCATTACTCCTTCTTAGTAAATTTATATACCTATTTCGATCACTGGAAAATCGGTTGTTTTTTCATCGCAATCCGAAAAATCCTGTTGTTGATTTTGTTCATTCTTTTTACCACAATCCTGCATTATGAGTTTGTCTTCCTGGGATACCTTTTTGGATGCGTTTTTATTACTCGGGTCGTTTGTCAGAAAAGACCGTGCAATTACTTTCCATTGTGTGCTTGTCATCAGTTCCATTTCAACCAGCTTTCACTCTCACTTCGAAACCATTTGTAACGATAAAAACATCCATATCGGTAAAAATTATTTTTGCGATAAAATGATTTTACAACAATGAAAGAGGTTTGTCAACTAGTCATTTGTATAATGTCAATTGTTGTTCAGTTTCCCCGCTAAACAACTAATCTTCAATTAATGAAAGAAAAACAGGAACAATTTCAGGGTCAAAATAGAGTCCGGCTTGTGCTTGAATATAATCCAGCGTTTTTTCTTTGCTCCAGGCAGGTCGATATGGGCGGTCAGAGGTTAATGCATCCCAAACATCAATCACTGAGAATATTCTGGCAGCTATGGGAATTTCCCGACATTTTAACCCTCGTGGATAACCATTTCCATCCCATTTTTCATGATGACAATAGGGGATATCCAGTGCAGGCTTTAAGTAGGCAATATCATTCAACATATGATAAGCAAACAGCGGGTGTTTACGCATAATCATCCACTCTTCATCCGTTAATGGACCAGGTTTCAATAAAATATTATCCGGGACACCTAATTTTCCGATGTCATGCAGTAAAGCACC
>CAZPIM010000217.1:0-2491 GCA_964586385.1 uncultured Anaerolineaceae bacterium | reverse complement strand
CACGACCGAAACGATGCGCCAGTACTACGCCATCGCGGGCAAGACGGTTGCCATGCGCGAAGGCACTGCGATCAGCTACTTCTTGACCGATCATCTGGGCAGCATGGTGGGGGTCACGGATGCGAGTGGCACGCTGATCTCTGAAACAAGATATTTGCCCTTTGGTGAAGTGCGCCTTTCGGTAGGGTCGATCACCCAGACCGATTTTGGCTACACTTTTCAGCGTAACCTGCCCGAATTGGGGTTGATGGATTACAAAGCTCGTTTTTATAACAGCTCCTTGGGTCGGTTTATGCAACCCGACACCATCGTCCCCGGTGCGGGGAATCCACAGGCTTATAATCGATTTGTTTATTCAAATAACAATCCAATAAATTATACTGATCCTTCAGGACATAAAGCGTGTACCGAATTTGATAACAACGGAAATTGTGTAACAGATCCGGATTCGAAGTATGGAATTGCAAAGGCAAGGGTAGAAAAAAATTTAGATTTATCAAATGAATCAAACGGATCATCAAACCCCATGTTAGATGACCCTTTAGTAAATATTCAATTTACCTGTGGAAGCTTCATCACTGCACTGGAGGGTGCCACCTGCAACAACTTCAACCAAGCGTTAGGAATTTCCAGCAACATAAATGCTCATCCAACGGATAGATTTTGGAGTAGTTATTATGTAGTTACAGTAATGAATCTGCATTTTGCGATCGCCGTTGGTTTAGTCGTAGCTGGTGGGGCATATATTGTTCCAGGATTAGCCACGTATTTTACTATGAACCCTAATAGTGTAAATGTAAGTTTAGGTAGTTATGCAAATGGAAATGGGTATACACAGGTTGGCGAAAATTATGCGATGACATATCTACAGGCTCCATCATGGACTTATAATTTACTTAATACGTTACGTCTTTGGAATCCAATTAATGAAAAATTTATTTCCATGCAAATGGATTTAGGAAAAACCTTTTTTGTCGGCTCTCTAGGACCTGGGACTCAGAAAGAATTAATTCAAATCATGAACTCGGGAGCTTACAAAGCGATCGACTCTATTTGGTCTAGTTTTGGAAAGATTCTGTATAAATAAAATAATAGGAGATATTTATGTGTCTATTTAACAAATCCATAGCAATACACAGGGAATTGCAGAACAATTTACCAATACTCGGCGAATTTGGGTATAAAATTTTCCTAACCAGCTCGATTCAAATAGGGATGACTTATTGGAGGGTTTTATTTAAATCACCGACTTGTTTTATTCTGGTATATCAAGACAGGAATGAAATATACTTACATTTTGCGCCACTTCATTCTCTAATACAGAACGATAAAGAATTCAAATTGACAGACCAAATAAGTTTATATGGGATTGTTTATTTTTTGTCACAAGGAGAGAAAATTATTGGAATTTATAATGAGGACTTTTTCAAAAGCAAGAAGCCGCAATACAATTTAATATCAAAATTATTATTTACTTATCATAACCAGATTATCCCCTATTTCTCCACATCTAATTTTTGGTCTTATAGAACAGAGATTATAATGGCCAAAAAAGAATATGATAATTTTATTTTCAATCGCTATGTTATAGCTCGACATCCCAGAGAAAAATTTAATATTGAAAACATTTTTATAGATAAAAATGATTAATTCTATTTCCATTTTGCATTCATCATAACTCAATTGCGGTTTAATATCGTTCTAAGGTAAAAACATGAACTATGCTACCTGGGTTTCTGTCTTGGATCTTTATTCTCGGAGAAGTTGATTGTATATATTACATAGTAAAGCGAATTTGAAGAACCCTGGTGTTGCTGTTTTACTTAACAATGAACAAGACATTCAATCAAGACTTCCTGAATGGGGTCAACTAATTCAAAAAGCGATATAAGATATCGTGATTAATTTTAAAACTTTTCTCTCGCTTTCACAAAATTAGTATTTTGCCTTAAAGAAACCTGGTAGTGCGAAGATGCTGTTTTGACAAACTATTAGTAGCTTGCATTATGTCGAGGTGAAAAGGACCACAAAGACACCCTGACTTAAAAACCCCAAAAACTAAGATGTAAAAGTTTTCGCATTGATGCTCCAATCGCCACCATCGCTCTTAGCCCGGAATTGAACAATCGTTCACAAAAAGAACGAATAATTGGATTACATTGTTTTGCCACCACTGCAGGCAAGAATAATTCCTTGCGAAGATTTGCATTACTAGTTTTGGATAGGTGTGATTTCTTGCGCACAGATGTACCAGTAAGGAAATTACGAGGGGTAAGATCAGCATAATCTGCCAGTTTGCGCGCACTTTGAAGGCCAGTATTTTGCGAATCTCACCCAATATCTTTGATGTAATGAGCTTGCCTATTCAAGGGATCGATACGATCAAGTTCTGCATGCGTTTGAGTTCTAAATGTTGATCGATATGATCTTGAATTGCTTTTTTGGTTTGCTTGATCTGTTCATCTAGAATATCGTATAAGGTAGTAGGTAG
>CAZPIM010000216.1:0-2500 GCA_964586385.1 uncultured Anaerolineaceae bacterium | reverse complement strand
CAATAAATGAAATCGGATCATTTTGGTGTTATAGTACATTATCTGAAATAGAAAATTGCATTCATTAATCAAATGAAGTTTTCGTCAACAATCCGATTGCGAAAATATACTTTTTGATCGATGAATGAGGTCCTATCCTCTCATAAAACAAACGGATACCCGACCAGAAAGGTAATTGTGAGAATGAAAACAATCAACTTACGCCCGGCAAATCTGGATCGTGATTTTGGTGAGCTTGCCACTTTATTTTCGCAAGAACAGGATGAACCCACAAATGAACAATCTTTACTGGTCGATTATAAAGAACATAAAGACCGGATCATTCGATTGAGAATTGCAGAAGATGAGCAAGGAAATTTGATGGGGTTTAATTGGGTGGTTCGCAGCCGATTCGATCATAAGCAAATCTATTTCTATATCATTGTAAAACCAGAGTTACGAAAACAAGGTGCCGGTCGTCTCCTTTATAACGATCTGGAAATGATTGCAAAAAAGTATAAAGTAAGTAATTTACAAGTTACTATTCGAGATACCAGTCCTGAGAGTGAATCATTTGCGGAAAAACGCGGCTTTATAGAAAAATCCCACTACGTCGGATTAGCTTTGAAACTTGAATCGTTTGATATGCAGGCTTACGATGATTTGATCGCCAAACTAAAAGGGGAAGGTTTTCAATTTACATCCATGGAAGCCTTGGGAAATACAGAAGAATGCCAACGGAAATTGTATCAATTAAATGATACAACCTCCATGGAAAAAACCGTTTCGGAAAATGAACATTCCTGGTTATCGTTTGAAGATTTTAAACTTAAAGTCTGTCAATCCGATTGGTACTTGCCGGGTGGACAGATGATCGCAATCGATGTGACGACGAATACATGGGCTGCGATGAGTGCTATCACTCGTTTTAAAGGTAGCGAGCATGCCATTAATCTTCACACCGGTGTAGACAGACATTACTTCGGGCGAAAACTGGCCTTGGCGACTCTTGTTTTGGCATTACGGTACGCAAGAGATGTTTTGAAAGTCAAACGTGTACACACGGAAGAAAATGGTCTTAACCTGCCTGCTTTTGCAATTTATAGAGAACTGGGATATAAACGTATACCCGGCACAATCGCGATGGAGAAAACATTCGATTAAGCAAATCTTCGCAAAATAATCAATTTCCCCAATAACGAATTCTGTTATAGGGGATTTTTTTATTGTTTTCTTATATCGGTTGAACGATTACTTTTTTGGTTGTATTTAATTCTTTCCAATTGAAATATTTATCCAAAAAAATACGAAACAAAAATAATCATTCCTATAATTAACCATAATCCAAGAATTCTTATTTATTTAAGAAGTAATTCTTTTTCTTCAATTCAGGAGACTATTATGGCAACGACTGTTTTGGTCTGTTATGCAACGAAATATGGATCCACAAAAGAAACCGCGGAGGTGATTGCGGAAAGTCTTCGGGATGCTGGGCTTCAGGTCGAAATCCAACCAGCACACTCGGTAAATCAAATCGACCAGTACGAACTCATCATTCTGGGGGCACCTTTGATCATGTTCCGTTGGCACAATGATGCCAAGAGATTCTTAAAAAGCCACAGGCGAACATTGCAAAGCAAGAAACTAATTCTATTTGCACTGGGTCCGATAACTACCCCTTATGTCGAAAAAGAATGGCTGGGTGCACGTGCACAACTGGATAAAGAGCTGAATAAATTCCCATGGCTGGAACCGATGGAAATCAAGATTTTTGGAGGGAGATTTGATCTCTCAAAAGCAGGTTTTTTTATAAAGAAATTTGCAGGGAATGTCCCACCTAGCGATGCAATGGATATTAATGATATCTGTGATTGGGCTTCCAGCCTGGCTGCGAAATATGGATTTTCATTGAAATAACAAAATCTCCATCTCCGAGCCAGACTGTGCCAAGTTATATAAACGGTACAAAATTATTCTCCGGAATTTATTCCAGAAGTTTGGATAACATAATTCACCTTCCACCTTGCTCCAATGCAGGAAGCGACTGTAAATAGAGCCAAACTGCCCGTAACTCAACATCTGTCATTTGGCCGAAATTCTTCCAGGGCATATCCTCGCTTATTGGTTTTCCCCCGGGAGTCACACCTGTGCGCATGGTATTGAAAAAATCGGCTTCTGACCAGAGCGCCAGGATTCCACCGGGTGTCAAATTTGGGGTAGGCATTTCCTGACCTGGAGTGCCAAAAGGTGCTCCATTCAAATTTGCACCATGACATTCAGTGCACGTGCGTGACAGATATTCACCATATGCTACCGTTTCACCGGGTTCTGGTGCGGAGGGAGGCAGACTGGCATGATCAATTATCTCAACAGCAGGAACAGGGAACATATTTGCTCCCATCATGACGCGTCCAATAAATTCTACTTTCAGCTCAGGAAGTCGGTTATCAACCGGCGGAATATTCTTCAGGAAGGCAATCAAAGCACCCAGATCCTCATCGCTCAGAAAGTGAAAAGTATT
>CAZPIM010000215.1:0-2503 GCA_964586385.1 uncultured Anaerolineaceae bacterium | reverse complement strand
CATGCGTCGATTCTTCAAAAAAATTGAAGGGCAATTTTCCAATCGACCATTGCTGGCTATAGCCTTGATCAGCCTGACAGCCGTCATCACGTATGCATCAGCCTTCCACGGCCTGGGATATTATTATGACGATTGGTACACGCTCTGGTCCGGTGTTTCACGTGGCGCAGACAGCCTGATACCACTCTTTAGCCGTGACCGCCCGTTCATGGGTGTAATTTATTCGTTATTCTTTCATTTGATCGACACAAATATTCTCGGCTGGCATTGGTTGGCATTACTGTTTCGGATTGCAAGCGGAATCGCATTCTTTTGGATTTTGCAACTTGTTTTTCCAAAATTAAAAGAGCTTGCGGTTTTTGCCGCCATGATTTTTGTAGTTTTTCCGGGTTTTCTGGCTGAGCCAAATGCAGCCACAAAAGTTAATCAATTGATGGGGTATTCAGCAGCCCTGTTTTCCATCGCTTTCAGCCTTAAGGCGTATAAAGAAGAGCGCCGCGTTTGGAAATTCGCTTTGATTGGTCTGTCCCTGCTCACGCTGGTATATTACCTCTGGATCTACGAATACATGATCGGTTTGGAAGTAATGCGGCTCGCCTTGCTGTATTATCTCTCGTCGCAGAGTAAATCCGAAAAAGTATTCAAAGTCGCCATCAGCCTGGTCAAAAGATATATTCCATATCTGATTGTCATCGGCATTTTCTTGTATTGGCGGATATTTATCTTCCAGAACTATCGTAGTGCCACCGACCTGACAGGTTTGATCAGCTCATATAAAAGTGATTTTCTTGGAATGGGTTTGCGGCTTATTTTTCAGGTTATTAAAGATTTTTTCTCTGCAACAGTATTTGCCTGGTTCGTACAACCGTACCGCTTATTGGCGGTTTCCGAATATAAAGAAATTATCCTGGCATTGCTACTTGCACTGATAGTTGCATTCACAGCAGTGTTATTTCATCACGCAGTGCGGAAACCTGAAACAGGAGATTCAAAAGAAGAATCCCCCTGGATACTGATTGTATTAGGCAGCCTGATTGCCCTGGGAGCTGTTTTTCCGGTTGTTCTATCCAATCGCTATCTTAATTTGAATGACGCTTATAAAGCCTATGCGCTGCATCCCTCCGCCGGAGCAATCATCATGCTGCTGGGTGTTTTTTTGATGATCAAACTCCCTTTTCGAAAAGTGGGATTAATCGCTCTGTTGGGCTTTTCGGTGTTGACACAATCCCTGAACGGACAGGCATGGAGCGGCTATTGGGAGTCGCAGAAGAATTTTTGGTGGCAAGTCACATGGCGCGCTCCGGACATTCTGGAAGAAACGCTGGTGATGAGTTATCTGCCCAATAACTTTCCTTTCCATGAAGATTATGAAATTTGGGGACCCTTAAACCTGATCTACGTCCAATTGCCTAATTCTTCCCCTGCAATCCAGGCTCAAATTCTCAACCCGGAATCAGTCTCTTTGGTGATCAATGGTGCACTTGAGAAACAAATTGTGCGCGATATTTACCTACCTCGATTTTATTCACATTTACTTTTGATGGGTCAACCCAGCGAGAGTTCTTGCCTGCACGTGATCGATGGAACGTTGCCAGTTTATTCCGCCAATGAACGACCACTGGTTGAGCAGGTGGCTGCTTTTTCGAACATCAATTACATTGACCCATATGCCAAATCTCCCATTCCACCCGAAGAAATTTTTGGTAAGGAACCAGAACACGGCTGGTGCTATTATTACCAGAAAGCATCACTCGCCCGTCAAACTGGCGATTGGGAAAGCATTACCGAATTGTACAAAACTGCAATGGTAGCCGGTTTAGCACCAAATGATGCATCTGAATATTTCGTCTTTATTGAAGGATTGGTTAATACAGACAACATCCTGGATGCTGAAGCAATTGCCAATGAGCAGATTAAGAGCAATACAGCATTAAAATATTCACTGTGCAAAAGCCTGTCTGCAGCATCCGATTACACCGGTAAAGAACAGATTCAAAAGTTACTTTGTAATTAGATTTTATTATCAAAGACCCGAAAAATCGAAGTATTCCATTCAAGCTTGGATTTGTTGGGTTTATACATTAAAAAATCGAGACACCTGTGCCCGGTCAAGGGTATTCGGACTTGAGCAAGATTCTAAATGGAAAGTCCGCTGATGAAGTATATTTTTGAAGCTCGGATTTGTTGGGTTTACACATTAAAAAGCCGAGTTTCGGACTTGATCAAGATTCTGAATGGAAAGCCCGCAAGCGAGGTATATATTTGAAGCTCGGATTTGTTGGGTTGAACAAAAGAATCCGGGCTTGAGCAAGAACTCCCGTCGAATAAATTTGTCTTCCAAAGCGTTCGTCTCAGTCCCAATCCCGGCTTCAATTAAATTATTAAAAAGCCGAGTTTCGGACTTGAGCAAGATTCTGAATGGAAATTCCGGATATGAGACATATATTTGAAGCTCGGATTTGTTGTGTTGTATAAAAGAATCCGGGCTTGAGTAAAACTCCTT
>CAZPIM010000214.1:0-2510 GCA_964586385.1 uncultured Anaerolineaceae bacterium | reverse complement strand
CCATCCATGCCACCCATAGCGGGTCGGTGGATTGCGTTCGCCGATTAATCGCCGGTGAGCCTTGCGATCTGATCGTCCTGGCCGATGCAGAGCTGATTACAACGATGCTCATGCCAACACATACCGATGGATTCTTTGTGTTCGCCGGCAACAGCATCGCTATCATGGCAACCAGCGATGAATCTGAAATTAACTCCGAAAATTGGATTTCAACCTTACTTAACCCACTGGCAACCTTCGGACATTATGATCCCTTTTTTGATCCGGGAGGTTATCGCGCGGTGATGGCTTGTATGCTCGCGGACCATGTCGAGCCAGGGCTATCTAAAAAGCTATTGGAGCATCCGGGACGTATGGTTGTTACACCGGGATCGAAACCCGTGCCACAATTTATTTTCACTTATCTCAGTTCTGCCCAAAAAAGTGGCAAACCTTTTGTTATTCTTCCGGAAGAAATGGCCTTATCCAAAGACGAGATGAACCCGATCTACCGGGAAGCGGTGTTTGACTTGGGTGAAAGCAAGGTATATGGTTCTGCCATATCGCTGGCACTTACCATTCCGTTTAGTGCCCGGAACAAAGAATTGGCACACAAATTTGCGAGGGAATTCATCCAATCTGATTTTGCATCAGAAGGGTTTTCCTTGAAGAATAAAGTCGTTGGTAATAACCCGCTTGATATGGTGTAAACTGGGAAACAGGCAGAATTTTGTTATTGAAATTAGTAGATTGAATCTGAAATAAACTATAAAATTCCAGTCATCGCAAACCCCAATTCGATATTGCCACTCCGTCGAACCCTTTACATCCGATTTCGGAAACTTGTATTTTACATACCATATTTCTTATGAAACGATTGTTGATCTTCCAAATTATTGCCATATTGGTATTGGGGCTGTTCATTTTCGCTGCCCTTGCGGATGATTTGGATAGCCCAAGACGTTTTCTGAATCCTGTTCAAGCTTTCGAGGAAACCAAGGTCGAAGAAATTGTAACGCGAACACCTTTGCCTACCATTATCCCCAGCCAAACCGCAACCAATCTCCCTCTACAGATTCCGACCCAAACAATCGCTGTTATGCTGACGCAACCACCTCCGACGCCAACAGCATTACCCACCAACCCGCCAGCACGAAATTGGAAAGATTGGCCATCTTTACCTGCTTTTGTAAGTGATAGCATGCGCGAAGTCTATCAGCGAGGCCTGGATCAGGGTAATAACCCCCATGCCTTCTCGGTTTTGGGAGACTGTCAGAGTCAGCCGGATGTCTTCCTGGGAATTTATGACCGTGACCCTTCCTTTGTCAATAATCTGCCATTCCCTTTGCGACCGGTCGTATCTCAATTTCGTGGATCATTCGATCGTTATAGTCCAACGGTCAAGGACGGTACAACAGAGGGTTCACTGCTCTGGATGGGTTGGAATGACAATGAAGAAGGTTATTGTACAGCCGGCGAATCTCCACTGGATTGTGAATTACGCGTCCACCATCCGAGCATCGCATTTATTCATGTCGGCACACACTGGGAAACCCGCAACGAACGATATCTGACCACCATCATTGAGAAACTGATTGAAAACGGCACAGTTCCGGTGATTGTCACGAAAGCGGATAATCGAGAGTTGGATGAGCGCATCAATCAAACACTGATCCGTCTGGCAGAAAAGTACGAACTGCCAGTTTGGAACTTCTGGGCAAGCGCACAACCACTTCCTAATCACGGCATGCTCAAAGGCAGCACCATGTACCTGAGTGACGAAGGTCTGGTTATTCACCAACAGGAGGCGCTGGAGGTTCTATATTCCGTTTGGCAGGCTTTGAAACAATAACTTAAGTTAGAAGCGCTTCCTTGAGCATTTCATTATGCTCTACATGGTGGTCATACGAAGAAAGCAGAAAATGGGCCAGTGAATATTCTTTTAACCATGCATATCGTTCTGCATCCAGCATATCTCTTTCGTCAACTCTGGCAGCTGTGTCCAGGAGACTTTGAAAAACGTTTTTCCAATTCAGATAGATTTCATTCCAGGGTTTGTCATGGTTGGATTCAAAGATCCAGGCATTGATGGCATCACCATCCAATTGATTAAAATTCACTGCATTGACCCAACCAGGCATGATGGAATCACGATTTTCTGCAGCTGCTTCCACCCGTGCCAAAGTACGCTGCTGCCATGCACAAAGATGCGCCACCGTATCCTTAATTGTCCAATCTGAATTTCCGAGCGGTTTCGCTATTTGCTCTTCCTTTAATAAGGACAATTTTTCGTCCCATGTTTCAAATACTTCCTGCATCGCCAACAGGATGTGGGTTTTCATGTTCATCTTGCACTCCTTATTTTTGCAACACCGTAACTATATCGAAATCGATCGATTACGAAACAACTCCGCTGGTTCGTTTATACAATGCAATCGAAGCAGAATCAACAAAACAGATAATCCGACGAATGTTTGTCCATTGAAATTCAGAAACCCATCGGCTCGTATATTTTTAGGAATCCTAAAAAA
>CAZPIM010000213.1:0-2527 GCA_964586385.1 uncultured Anaerolineaceae bacterium | reverse complement strand
ATCAAAAATACGTCGCTTTGTTTACAGATCCATTCTATCTTAAGTTAACCAAAGAGAAGTTCCCGAACCTGGAATTTGAAACAAAGCTCTAATAACAAATCAACCACTCCGGAATGGCTTGAACTTTGACCGGAATTCCAGCAATCATCACTTCCGTCTCGCTTGTATCAGAAAGGATCAGTGCGCTTTCGATTGGAAGTTCCTTGCTCGCATCTTCAATTGCACGAAATTCCCTCTCTCGGGTTTGGGAATTCGCCAGGCTATGAGAAACCTGGATTATTTTTCGTTGCGCGGGAAGATAAAAGTCAACTTCAAATCCAGAAGGTGTGACGTAATAATAAACATCATGCGTTTGTTGGCGGAGGGTTAAGAACACCAGGTTCTCAAGGAGTTTGCCCGTGTTTGGGGAAAAATGAAAACCCACAGAATTAATCAACCCTGTATCGATTCCAAACACTTTTTTCGGTGCGATTTGTTGGCGCTTTACGGAAAATGAATACAGATTCAGCGTAAAAATTAACCAACTGTTTTCCATGTAATCGATATAACTTGAGACTGTATTTACACTTCCAAGGCGAAGATGTTCCTTTAATTTGTTAAACGAAATTAAACTTGCAGGATGGCTCATCAAAAAGTATGCTAATTCTTTTAATGCGGTGACAGCTTCAAGGCGATATCGCGCGGCAATATCCCGGTACAAAACATCATCATAAAGTGAGCGCAACAATGGCAATTCCGGGTATTTAAGTGCATCAGGTATTCCACCGGATATCAAATAGGCATTCAGGTTTGCATTCAATCGTGCCCGCTCAATCGTGGTCTTTCGTTGAAAATTTGGAATCGCTTCACTTCGAAATTGAAGAAACTCTGAAAAAGAGAATGGAAACAATTCGATAGGTATGTAGCGCCCAGTCAGACGTGTTCCTAATTCCTTGCTTAAAAGGGAAGCATTCGAACCGGTGATGAAAAACTTAAAACCCATTTCTATAAACCTGCGTACAAAATGCTCCCATCCATTAATATTTTGGATCTCGTCCATTATAAAAACTGTTCGTTCGCCAAATATTTCAACTAACAATTGGTAAAGATCATTAAAGTCTTCAGCTTGAAAACCTGAAAATCGGTCATCTTCAAAGTTGAGGTAATAAAAAATATCTTTTCCCACTTTATGGGCAACTTGGGCTAGCAGGGTTGATTTTCCTACCCGGCGAAGTCCTGATATCACAATAGCGTGGGGGGAATGGATTGCCTTTTCGATTTCTTTTATTTTGAACCGTTCAATGCCGGTTTCTCTCTGCCAGAAGGAATCAAATTGCTCCAACAACATGGCCCGAATTTGTTCTTGCGACCAGCGTATTTTCCAAGAGTTTTCATTCATAATGAAATAATACAGCGATTTGTTTTCGCTGTCAATGAAAACTATTTAATTTGTTTATAGATTTCAGAAACAAAAAGCGTGTATGAGATTATCGCATTTACGCGTCAAAGGCACAAAGACAAAGATGAGATTGGACTTTCGCAAGCCTATTTCTATGGGTTAATCTGTAGAAAATATAAGATTCCGGCTCGGATTTATTCTTTGTCTTGATATCGAATAACCGGCATTTAAGAAAGAATCCGGGCTTGAGAACAATTTTAAGACTGGCTACTTTCCCATCCACTTCACTCTCTTTCCACCCAATCCCGGCTTCAAAAACACAAAAAGCCGAGATACGTATACCCGGTCGAGGGTACCGGACTTTCTCTAGCCTGTTGATTTTGTTTGAACGTAAAAGGTTATTGATCAGAGGTTCGGATTTATTCTTTATCCTGATTAAACTCAAACCGCATCACCCTCTGCACCTGATTGTATATACAACCTTACCTGTTACTATCGAGTCAATGCAGGTAATAATTATCCGAATAATGCATACCTTTGCTGAATGGGTTTATTTTCAGTGCTGTTTTCAACAGGAGTATTTTAAATGGCAAGTATCATGATTACACATAAGGTAAAAGATTTCGCGGAGTGGAAAAAGTTTTTTGATTCAAAAATTGATTTTCGAAAAGCGAATGGTGAACTTTCAACTCAGATATTCCGGGACGGAAACGACTCCAACACCATCACCGTTATCAACAAATGGAATTCAATGGAACACGCATTAAAATTCGCGCAGTCCCCGGAACTAAAGGCATCTATGGAGGCGGCGGGTGTGTTAGGCACACCAGCGATTCATTTCCTGAACGAAGTGTAAATCTTACTGAATTGGCAATGATTTCTGCCCCTTCCTAATTTCAGGAATGGGCAGATTTTATTTTATTTAGACTAATGCAGATTTGACCTTGAAAGATTCACGGCTGTTACGATCAAACGTCTTAGAATCATTCAGATCATAGCTTAATGCTAAAAAATATCCCAAATTCGTCTTCCATAATGGTTTTTTAAATTACGATTAACTAGTTAAAGATCGGTTCAGGAATGCCAGCGTACGATCCCAGGCCAGGCTGGCTGCTTCGGGATCAAAAGCCTGGGTGCGATCCGGTTCAA
>CAZPIM010000212.1:1273-2541 GCA_964586385.1 uncultured Anaerolineaceae bacterium | reverse complement strand
TTATAATCTGTATCTAAACAGGTAGTTCCTGATGATTTGACCCTACATCCGCGAGTCAGGAGAGTTGTGATGATTGAAACGAAAAGACTGACCATACGCCCGTTCCAGCCGCAGGATGGCGCGGCTTTGCATGCTTATCTTTCCAACCCGTCCGTCTATCTGTTCGAACCCGGGGAGCCGATTTCATTGGAGCGAGCGATGGAACTGGCTGCTGAACGCGCTTTGGGGACGAATTTTTGGGCGGTGGTGGTGAAGAATACACACGAGTTGGTGGGGCATTTGTATTTCCACCAGATCGAACCACCGGAATTTCGCACCTGGGAGCTGGGATATATTTTTAATCCGACCTATCATAACCTGGGCTTTGCCAGCGAGTCGTCGGCGGCATTGTTGACATACGGGTTTGCACATTGGGGTATCCATCGGGTGGTGGCGTATTGCGCTCCGGAAAACGTGGCTTCCTGGCGGGTGATGGAAAAGATTGGTATGCGCAGGGAGGGGATGATGCGAAAAAATGTCTTCATCCGTCGCGATGCAAATGGTGCTCCGCTCTGGGAGGATTCGTATGCGTATGCGCTGCTGGCGGAGGAGTCACCTAGTGGGGATTAATTGGCTATGACTTGGAATTTTCCGATCCGGATTGCAAAGTCTCTGTGACCGGGAAAGTTAATTCCACAATCAACTTATCGGTTTTGAAATTCAATTTTCTTTATTCGCGTCTGGATGATCCATTTTAACTCGCTTAAAGCTGATTGCCTGTGTAATGGATGCTGGCCAGGTAAGTCCCAATCCGAACAAGAGCATCCCGATCACTGGAATGGGCGAAGATGAAAAAATCAGACCTGTTATACCAAAAATGCGTGAAGGTCGTTTTTCTTTGCTTTGCATCAGCATGCCGGGGTAAAGAGGGAAATAGCTATATCCCCAAATAATTGGAAACAGCGCAACAGCCAATAATGAGAACACCATCCAGGTTTTTGTGCTTATCTCTTTGGTGTTGATCAGGTCTTTCCAATTGCTGAGGATGATGAACACCAGGATGGCCAAAGGCGGGATTAATCCGATCAGACCGTACGTTCGAAACGAAGCATAAATGAAGTTAGCCGAAACTCTAACAAAATGTGGGGAAGCGGTCATATTCGCCTGGAAATATTGATTAAATATTTCGGGGGATAGCACAAAAATAAAGATTAAGGAAAAAATCCAGACCAAAATAAAAGCGTAGAGTGCTGTCCATTTTCGCTTTATGATAAAGGGAATAATAAGCA
>CAZPIM010000212.1:0-1173 GCA_964586385.1 uncultured Anaerolineaceae bacterium | reverse complement strand
GCGGTTGGGGGATGGGTTGTGGGTAGATTCCAGTTTTCATGAATATTTGGCAAGGCCTCATTGAGAGGGAGATAAGCATTCCAACGATGGAGCATTGCTCTGAAACCATAGGCATCTTGTGCAATTTCAGAGAATTGTGCATCGCCGCGCAGTAATGTTGCAGCATAGAACTGGGAATCGGGGTAATACCAGGTCACAGTGCGTTCCGGAGAATACCGGAGCCAAAAATACAGGAGCGCAATTAACCCGATTACGAGAATTGAAATCAAAATAGTTTTTATTGATAAAATCTTAGGTCTCAATTTTTCCCCATAATTATTAATCCATAACATAGTTCATGGCAGCAAAGGGTTGTTGTGAAAATATTATTGATTACTTTTTTTTATCAAGATTATTATACTGACAAATCAACCTTATCTTCGTTATATGGTTCATTCGCTTTTAACCAAGGCGGATTACTTGTTCGCGCGCACTCATCCTTATAAATTCCAGAATAGAGTAATGGAACCTTTTACTTTCGGATCTGCTTTTTTTGGTCAGGAGTGGCAATCTTGCGAAGCTGCACGATTCCTTGTTATACTGTTTTCACTGACTCTCTTGCGAACTTCTTCCTTTTAAATCGATATGCTCAAGAAATCTAAAAACAAACCCTTTCTCCTGCTCACAGTCATCCTGATTCTGGTTGCGCTATTGATCTCGCCTACCACTTCTTTTGCACAGGCGGAAACGGTCTATGACCTGATCAATATGGTCAACGCTTTGCGGTCTTCACAAGGGCTTGCACCTTACCAGATCGACCCGGTGTTGATGGCGTATGCCCAGGAGCATTCCGATTACCAGGCTTCCATTCTACAATCGACGCATGCGCACAGTGACGGCACCGTTTCGCTGAATATCGGGGTTTATGAAAATGTGGCCGGGGGTGACTATGGCTACGTAACCATGGACGTTGTGGTGTATGAGATCTGGGCGGACCCGGTGCACATGAAGACCATGACCGGTTTCAGTACGGGTGCCATTGGGGCCGGGATGGCGGTGGATACGAATAACATGATGTACATCACCTTGAATGTTCGCCCGGGAGAAGTTGCGGCAGCCACAGTCGTGTCAGTGGTATCAGTCCAAGATACAGCAGCGCCGATTTCGTTTTCAGCCACCAACACGCCGGAGCAA
>CAZPIM010000211.1:0-2568 GCA_964586385.1 uncultured Anaerolineaceae bacterium | reverse complement strand
TTGTTGGTGTAAATGATCCAGAAAACAATGAACGGGATGAGTGAAATGCCAAAGGTGATTGGTGATGCAAAGAGGCTGATCAGCATCCAGGTGACCATGTCAAGATTGATGCGCTCAGCCGTAATGTTTTCCTTGTCCAGCGTGGCGTTGATTTCTTTCGCCAGTCCCCTGATAGCCGGGAAGACCCAGTAGAAGTTCCATCCCGGGATAAAGCAGAAGGCAACCATCTTGTCAGGGTGTCCGCGGACTTCTTCTTTCTGCATCAAACCCCAGGCTTTGTAGAGGATGATAAAGAATAAGACGATCGCTGATATTGCACCGATTCCAATGAGGATTCCAATGAGGCTGATCCAGAACCACATGAAGAGCGTCTTCATTTCAGCCACTTTTGGGTCGTCCGGGATGACCGGAGCAATATAGGTCACTGGCGGGGGAGCAATCGCAGTGCTTCCCACAAGCGTTGCAAGCTGGGTCTGCCCAATGGGTGCCCAGTTAGCCATGCCGCTGGTCCACAGCATGGTAGCCGGGGTAATCACACCACTGGCAACCAGTTTATTGATCTCGGTCTCTTCCACCGGCCCAACCTGTTGATTGTTAAGCGTGTAATACCACATAGTTATCTCCTTTTTTCCCTCACGAATGTTTTTCTGATTAAATGATTATATGATATTTCAATAAAAATGTTTCCTTCAATAGCGTTGTTCTAATAACATCAAAGCGCAACTGATATATTTCAATTGATCAACATCCATCATTACAAAACTTTGGGGAAAATTATATTTCTTCCATTCCTCTTGGCTTCATATAAATAATTATCGGCGTCTTCTATCAATTTCTCAATGGATTGGTCTTTATACTCCGCAACTCCCCCGCTGATGGTCGCCTTTAAATCAGCATCATACGCCGCGTTCTGGATCGCAAGTCTGATTTTCTCAGCCACTATGCTGCCTTCCGCAGCGGAACAATCCGGCAAAATCATCAGAAATTCTTCCCCGCCATAGCGGCCAACGATATCCGTTTTTCGCACCGACTGCTGGATCAGTTTGGCCACCTGGATTAAAACCTGGTCTCCCGCCAAATGACCATACTGATCATTGACCTGTTTAAAATGATCAATATCCATGAGAATCACACTTAATGGCTTTTTTGTCCGGTCGCTCCGTTTCATTTCATAATCCAACCGTTCATACAGAATTCTTCGGTTGAAAATCCCCGTCAATGCATCAATGGAGCTTAATTCGACCAATTTCTCGTTTTGCTGCTGCAGCAAGCTCTCAATCCGTTTTTGCTCCGTCACATCAAACACGATACCAACCAGCATCTCAGGCTTGCCGGCATCATCCCGTTGGGTAATCATTCCGCGGTCATAAAACCATACCCAATCATTATCCCTGGTTTGGATTCGATAGGTTGTTTCATAAACGTCGGATCTTCCATACAAATGGTCGCGCATATTGTTCATCACCTGGTCATAGTCTTCCGGATGAATTTTATCGGTAAAAAACTCAAAGCCAATATCGGTGGGTATCTCATCTATGCTGTAACCCAAAGCTAAAACCTTGGCGTTGTTAAATATCACCCGGTTGGTTTTTATATACCAATACCAGTTACCCAGGTTGCCCACCCAGGGAAAATTCAATAATTCCTGGAAATTTCTTTCCTCCTGGATTGCTTTCAGCAGGCTGTGCGATTCGCGCAGCCTGGTAATTAATTCTTGTTTTGATAAGGATTCATATGTGTCGGTCATCGGGTTTTTTTGTTACCTCCAGAAAAGAAAGATAACCAGAAAAGCCATTCGTCCATTAGGTTATTAATCCTGGTTTTCAGTTTTTTGCGGCATCACTCCCAGGTCTTTCGATCGACGCTGCGGTTGCGCTTCTTTTCCGCCTGTTGTTTCTTTTTTTCCAACCGCTCCAATTTTGCCGACAGGCTCGGGCGTGTCGCGTGTCGTTTCACCGGCGTCAGTGCCGCTTTATCAATCAGATGCTCCAACCGCTCCAGGGCGTCCTGGCGGTTTTTCTCCTGTGAGCGGTAGCGTTTGGCTTCGATCACCAGCACACCTTCGCTGGTCATGCGCTTTCCAGCCAGCTTCATCAGGCGTTTCTTTAGTGGTTCATCCAATATCGTGGTTCTCAGCACATTAAAGCGCAGTTGAACTGCCGTCGCCACCTTGTTCACGTTCTGACCGCCCGGTCCTGAAGCGTGAATAAAGTTAATCTCAACCTCGTTGAGCCATTGTGCTTCGAATTGAGTTTCCATTGACTTAACTATACATCCAGCCCGGTATTAAATTCAACATTATACATTCCCTTTTTTATAATCGTTTCACATTTATAATTACCTCAATAGTTCAATTTAAAAACAATCAATAATGATTGCGAGGAAGTATGGCCGATATTTATGCTGACGATTTTTCGATCGATGAACTGCTTCAATTGAATGCCCGCAAGATCAGCCCGGAGAACGTTGCCAAATTCGAAGGGTACATGGCTGAGATTTTCACTGCCATGGGGATGGATATTGACACCCCCTCGACCCACGAGACTCCCCGCCGCTTCCTTGAAGCGC
>CAZPIM010000210.1:0-2736 GCA_964586385.1 uncultured Anaerolineaceae bacterium | reverse complement strand
TGGGGCGTGACCTCTGGCACTCCGGCACAGTCGCAGTAACTAAACAGGCGGAATTCTTTGGCATTCAAGCGATTGCATTCAGTAAAGTTCGTTCAACCGGGAAACCGACTTATGATAAACAGAAACCATACATTGCAGGGATCATCCACATGCTGCTTCAGGAAAATCTACCCCGACTAGTCAATGTTAACTTGCCTGAAACTCCGGTTGGCATGCTTTGGACTCACCAAACATTGAATTATTACAACCATAAGATCGTCAAAAGCGAAGAACCAAACAGCCCGGATCAATACTGGTTTGTTGAAAATCCCGCCACCACGCCGGATGAGGGCAGTGATCGCTGGGCGATTGATAACAATCTCGTTTCGCTGACCCCATTAAGAAAAAACATGACCGATGAGGATTGGTTGATTCGTTTGAATAAATCAGTTTAGAATATCTGATTGATCAACTTTTAGCCACTATTGTAATATCTTCCAAGCATGGGTTTATATTATGAACACCGAAATTTAAGACTGGATATTAGTTAATTTTATAGTAGTATAATTTTTTTATAAAAATTGCATTCTGATGACAATATTTATTTTTATAGTCAAAACAAAATTATTTAGTGGGGTGTCTTTTGTTCGTCGATTATCGATTTAAACAGCCTGACGAAGAGACTGTTTCTGAACAAACAGACGGATTTGGTCAATCTGAAATTATTGATTATCTGACCGTCAGACAACAACGCAGATGGATTTTCCCCAGGGCGGCACTGGTTGGTGTTCTTGCTGGTTCAATCGCATTACTTTTTCGGGTAGCCTTGTCCGCTGCAGATTCATTTAGGAATAATTTCATCGTTTGGTCTCAAAGCAACCCGAATTATGGTTGGATTTTCCCAATCGTTTTTACTTTTTTGGGTGCCTGGATATCAGTTGCAATTACACGCAATTATGCTCCTGAAGCCGGTGGAAGTGGTATTCCCCATTTAAAAGCAGTTCTTCTTCGCTTTCGTAAATTGGATTGGAAAAAGGTATTACCGGTAAAATTTTTTGGTGGCATCATCGCTATTGGAAGTGGTTTAGCTTTAGGCCGGGAAGGTCCAACAGTTCAAATGGGCGGCACAGTAGGCGATGCAATTTCGCGTTTACTGAAGGTTTCTGAACGTGAACGCCTAACTTTAACCACAGCCGGAGCCGGTGCCGGATTAGCAGCCGCATTCAATGCACCATTGTCAGGATTGATTTTTATCCTGGAAGAAGTTCGGCGTGATTTTCAACCCATTGTTTTTGGTGCAACGTTTGTGGCCGCTGTCATAGCAGATATTATTGCCAGAATTGGTGCCGGGCAATTTCCGGTTTTTTCTGTACCAAGTTACCCTGTCCCTCCTTTAGGGTCACTGCCATACTTTGCATTATTAGGATGTTTCGCCGGGCTTTTGGGAGTTTTGTTTAATAAAGGTTTGATAACGTCAATAAAATTGTTCTCGAGAATTCCCAAACATTTAATGAATCTTGGCGCAGCCATAATCGGTGGCGTTATTGGATTAGTAGGATGGTTTTCTCCACTCATGATTGGCAGTGGGCATACTTTAGCTGAAACTGCTCTCACGGGAAAGCTGACACTTTCAGCAATCCCAATTTTCTTCCTTCTGCGCTATTTGTTGACTGTATCCAGTTATGGAACCGGCGCACCAGGTGGTATTTTTGCTCCGCTGCTTGTTTTAGGTTCTATGCTTGGTCTGGCAATTGGACAAATCGCAAATTCATTCACTCCGGAAATTGTTCCAATTCCAGCTGTGTTTGCTGTCGTCGGGATGGCAGCATATTTTACTGCGATTGTGCGTGCACCATTAACAGGTATTATGCTGATTGTGGAAATGACAGGAAATTATTCTCAAATGCTTCCTTTATTGGTCAGTTGTTTTTGCGCTTATGTCGTTGCTGAAGCTTTAAAGGATGTTCCTATTTATGAAGCGTTGCTTGAACGAGATCTACGACAAAATCAGGACTTAACTTCATTTACGGATCCGGCTGTTGTAGAACTCACAATCCAGACAAACGCACATTTTGTTGGGAAGCAGGTCTGTGATCTTGGCCTTCCGCCCGGCTGTATTCTAGTACGATGTTCGGATGGGAAACGGGAATGGGTGCCGAAGGCAAATACTGTTCTGGAATCACAAATGCATATTACCGCTGTTATTGCTCCTGAAGCGTCGGATAGTCTGGGCATCCTTCATCATGGTTGCACTGCGCGAGATTTAGATAACGAGACAAGCGAATGAAAATTTCCAACTAATAATTATTCGGTTTCAATAAAAGAATACTTTCTAAGTGATTATATATTTTTAAATATTTGATCCCGTCTTTCTTTTTAGCGCATTCGTAAATCCAGTTTGATCTCTTGCTATTAGTTTGTTTAGAGCTCATCGGTAATTATTAATTTCGGTTTGGAGTATGAACATTTTTTTGCGAATTTTGATCAGACGAACGCAAAAATCCTCAAATACCAATTAAAAACCCCTTTGTTCATGAGGCTTGTGCATTTCTTTGAAAATTCAGGTGCATTGAGAGGTCGTAAGGTAAAGGGTAACAATTATCTGGGAAAATAAAAATTTCATCACCCGGAATATTGAGTGATTTTGAATGAAAAAAACCGGAGATTAACAAAATAAGGGTGAATTGACATAACCTGACAACTAATTCACAACATTCGTTTTCTTAACTTAGGAATCGATACACTGCAGATCGCCGT
>CAZPIM010000209.1:0-2741 GCA_964586385.1 uncultured Anaerolineaceae bacterium | reverse complement strand
CCGGTCACCATCAGCGCAGCCATCTCGATGGGTGTCAATGCGCAGGCTGTGGCAGTCGCAACTGCAATCGGCTGCTCGATTTCGTTCTTAACGCCAATGGCGCATCCGGTGAATGTGTTGATCATCGGTCCGGGCAATTACAAGTTTAAGGATTTCTTCAAAGTTGGCTGGATATTGTCAATTCTTTCTTTTATCATGCTCATGATCGGCATGACTATATTTTGGGGTGTCCGGTAAGTTTCGATTAATAATTAATTCAATTAATCGTGTTCATCAACAACGAAAATAAAACCAAAAGAATTTGAAGCGCGAAAATTGCTCCCAGGATATACCCTACAGTGATCCAGGCGTTAACCGGTCCGCTTGACCTGGCTTCTTCCCCTTCAGCAAGTTGTCGTAACACACGCACAGCATCCTGAAGGATTTCTTCCTGGTTTTTTGCTGGCACCCCCACCCAGGTATATGTTTCACTGGGGTCCGGAAGTACCACAATTTTTCCTTTAAATTGCTGTGAAATCGTTTCGTTTTTTAGCATGCTTGCTGGAATGATCAATGCGCGGGTGTCTTCTGCAAAGCTCCAGTCCGTTTCTTCCTGTCGAATTTGCAGGCTGACTGGTATGTCCGGTAACTTTTTGCCCAATAATGCAACCAATTGCTGTGCGAAAAGATCTGCTTCGCTGTCTGTAAGCACACTTGTCTTGAATGCAGCGTGTTGTTTAATCAATGCTTGCTGCGTTTTGCGGCCATCGGATTGTAAAACCCGCAGATGGTAAATTAACCAGACCGTTATTAAACCGATCAGAAACAGTTTCCGGACTACAAATTGTGCCAAATTATCAAAAGGATTTCCTAATGCGGAATTGATTAATTGATATGCCAACAGACCACCGGCAGCCATCAATCCGACCACGGATGCAAAAATGATCAGGTATAAAAACGCCTTGCGAATCACGGATTGGCGGGCGTGATCAGCACGCTCATCGAAACCATTGACTGTCTTCTGTAAAAATGGCCAGGACTTCAACCAGATCGGTAAACTTACCGCCAATAAGGCAACACCTTCCGACAAAGTATTTCGGGTACTAACGGATAGGATATCCTGTCCGGTCAGAAGATCCGCAATTAACCGCAATAGTAACCATACGCCATAAAAGACAGCAGCATTGCCTGCCAGCGCCAAGATGGAGTGATAAAGTCGTTGTAAACTATCCCGAATAACAATATCCGGATTAGCTGTAAAATGCACTTTTAGTGCCCGGCCATAATAGATCCAGACCACGATCATGGGGATAAGAATGGAAATCTTT
Organism: uncultured Anaerolineaceae bacterium; assembly: GCA_964586385.1. Lineage (GTDB taxonomy): Bacteria > Chloroflexota > Anaerolineae > Anaerolineales > Anaerolineaceae > UBA6170. The sequence continues at coordinate 1,434 of CAZPIM010000209.1, read as the reverse complement.
CCGGCATTGCTATTGAAAAAGGAAGAAAATGTTTGCCCGGCACCTAGTAACCAGCCAAGGATCGAATTTATGACCAGACCCGTGTTAACCAATACAAAACCGATCGCAATGAAATTGGTGACAAATAAAACAATCGTTCGTAAGATTGCGTTGGATTCCTGTCTGTGAACCAGGCTTTTATCAATTTGGCGGGAGAACTCAAACCAAATACCTGCAGAAATCAAAGTAACGGATGTGCCATTTGCCAATTTTACAGCAGTGCTATTCCCAAGGCCGTTGGAAAGATAAAAAACAGAGTAAAGGACCTGTTGCAACCCAACAACCAAACTGCTCAGCCCAATACCAAACCAGATAGTTCGGTATATTCGACGAATATTTTCAATATTAGCTGCGGACGGGTATGCAGCCTGGTCTCTTTTTAATAAACGGAGGGCGAAATAAAATACCACCAAATTGACTAGAATCGAAATCAGGTTATCTAAAAAGTTTTTACCCGCCAAAAAATTTTGAAAGAGGGGGTAAACCTGTAGCCAATCAAACAATGGCCTTCGAATGATCGCATGCAGGTTGGTAAAAACCGGGATTAGCGTCGCTAATTGAAGACCATAGGTAAATATAGCGCGCAAGAGCGTTTGGTGTTCCTCAGGGTCCTTTTGTAGGTCTCTGCGAATGACGGACCAATGCAGTAAAAAGATCGGCAGTCCAACCAGAATCTGCGAAAAGCCACGCGCCAGGAGACTGGCGATACCTCCCCCAACGGGTGCATTGGTGGTGCTGTTGAGCAGGGTAATGACACCCCATAACACCACTTCAAGGCTGATAAAGGAGATCGCGTAAAAGTAGAATCTTCTGACAACACGCATAATTATCCTCCTTTACGGTTAAGGTTGCATTTTTTCTAGTGTAGTCTGGTACCAATCCCAGTTCCAGAATGGGTAGGGGAGACTGGATATTTTCCACAATCCATTTTGAAGTTGCATGGCTGCATTCTGGGTTTCCCGGTACGGTTCCGAAAATGGACCCGAATTTGTATGTGTCATGGTTATGAATACTGTCGCATGGTTCTGGAAAATGCTTTCCGAGTCTATTTTTAAACTGATGTTTCCCAGGTTCAGGTTATAAGAAATGAAAGCTTGTTGAAATTGCTCAAAAGTTGGTTTTAACTCCAGGTCTGCCAGGTAGCCATATGCTTTCTGGTAATCCTGTTGGTAAAGGGCGAGAACATAATTATTGACGACACCGGATGGGGTATCCTCGGCAACATATTCCACTTTAGCGTTGCGCAGAAAAAAAGCACCAAAAGCAATCAGGATGATCACCCCGATGCCGATTAGTATTCCTGTAAAAAAGCGGTCGTTTTTCACGAGACCTCCTGTACTGGTTGGAACGATGTTGTTTCATTATAGGGGTTGTTGGGAACCAGTGCAATCCTTG
>CAZPIM010000208.1:0-2769 GCA_964586385.1 uncultured Anaerolineaceae bacterium | reverse complement strand
GCGGTACCATGCGGGGAAGACCCGTTTACCTGTGCATCTGATTGCCCATCTACAAAATTCTTAACAGTGACCGAGGCAGGTAAATCCGTACCAAGCAGCGTGGGATAGCCAAGAAATCCACCATCAATGATGCCAATTTTCACCCCGGCCCCATTAAAGCCTGCTGTTTTCCAGGCAGCGCCATTTAATGCTGCCAATCCTTCGGTGTTGTACGTGCCTTCCTTAAGATCCTCCATTAGTACCATGGGAGCGGGTTGTCGAATGAAAAAGACATTTTTATCCATTGAAACTGTTTCCAAAGTAGCTATCGGAAGCCAGGCTTGAAAAAGTTTATCTTCGTCACCCACGACAGTGACCTCGCCACCTGCACTTTCCACAGCCCGAATTGCCAGATCCAGATGGGCTGCATCGGTCACAATTTGGACCTGCACCCGATTGTCTGAAAGTGACATGCCACGGCTGGTAGCAAAATCAAAAGCAGATTGCGACGAAACTTTTGCGGATGTTGATAAATCCTGTAATGCGGAATCCATGCCGGAATTTTTGACTTGCTTAATCAGATTTACATCTAAACCATTAAATGTTGCATCCGCTGGAATTGCAATCGTTTCAAAAGGTGAATCATCCTGCGGAAAAGGAATGGCATAGGATTGAACATTTACGGTGGAAACTAACAATGCGAATATGATGAATGGCATCAAAAAAACAAAAAATATTCTATTTTGTGCAATATTCTTCTTCATTGAAAAGGTGTCCTTTTATTGTGGATTTGATGTTTGAAAAAAATTTTGGATAAAGTTTTTTACCCAAATGTGGAAATTAATTAATCAATTGAGCAACAGGCCGGATAGCCAGCACCGAATCATGATTTGCCAGCTTACATAGATCTTCAAATTTAACATAAGCCTGGATTTTGCTGCCGGTTTGCGTTCCGGGTTCGATAGCAAAACTCTCCAGAAAATCCGTATTTTCATCGACCATCACAATCAATACCTGTATTGCATCCTCTTTTACCTGATAACCTAATGCCGTGGCATCCTGAGCAGCATTGGCGGATTGCGAAAGTTGGTATAGCATGCTATCCAGAGAAGGGCAATCATTTGATTTTGTATCTTTTTTGGGGGTGATTGGTTGATCTAAAACAGGTGTTACTGAGGTTGTTGAGAATTCATTTGTCGCCACGGTTAATCCGGATGGCGATTGTTTAGGAGCTGGAGAACAGGCGATAAGCAAGGATACAAGCAGTAAACCAGATAAGATATTGGTGATCAGGCGAAATTCTCTTGGTGAGACAGAGAAAGTATTCGCAATTTTTCGAGTAAAAGCTTTCAAATAGTGCCTCTTTTCATTCTTTGAAATCCCATCCCGATGAACAAATGATGCAAGACAAAAAGCAGAATGAAAATACGAAATAAAAGAAAACGGAATGGTCGATTTTGACATGTGTGAATTGAGTGTTTGATTTTTTTGGTTAATCATAGGTGAAGATATTAATAATACATATAGGAAATCAAATATCTTCTTATTTCACGGTGAAACAACTTTTTGTGATCGAATTACCCCCTTCCTACCAGAAACTTTTTTGCCACAAACGAATTCGTTGAAGTTCAGGTGTTCCCAATTAAGTATAGAACCAAACCCTTCCCTGTCAATTCGGAACCCGGGGTTATTCGCCTTTTTGAAACGGGGTCGGCATGTAAACATTTCATTGATACTAATCTATTGAAAGGAAGATTACCATAAAAACTGAATTAACAATTTTTGATCATCTGTCCAATTTCTGAATTTTTTTATGCAATTCTGTGGAAAGAGCGTGCTATACTGTACATTAAGCAAATTTGCCTGGTGGCGAAACAAAGATGCTTCATGCCTCTCCCAGCCACGTGATTTTTCCTGTCATAAGCATGTATATTGGTCAAAGCGAGGATAAATGACAGAGGGAAACAAAGGGTATTGGGAAACCTGCCCTCAATGCAAACAGAAATATAAAAGCGATAATCTGAAATACGTGTGCCCTCATTGTGGACATATTGGATGGGGACAAATCATCACTTTCTTTGTGATCGGTGTAATTTGCGTATTTCTTTTTTATTTCATCGTTCCCAGTGTTCCAACAATAACGACTCGCATCACTCTCAGCTCCTTAACCGCACTCATCGGTGCACTTTCTCCCATCATCGGTTTTATCGCGACAATCCGGGCAATTTTCACAAAAAAACCGGTTCCGATGGATTCCACTAACACACATTCCACGACCATTATTAATTCCAAAACGAATACGGATCGTCTGGTCGCAAACCCGGAACATATCGCAAAATGGAAAGAAGGCACCCATTCCTGGAACGCATGGCGCAATCTGAACCCCAACTTACGACCCAATTTGCGTGGTGCGGACCTGACTGACAGCCAAATGGCTGGTGTAGATTTAAAAGACGTTGATCTGACCGGTGCAACATTAACCCGGGCTGATTTAAATTTGGCTGTGTTATTGAACACGGACCTTTCGTACGCCAATCTGAATCAGGCAAACCTGAGCTATTGTGTCACAAACCAAATGACGAACTTTCAAAATGCAAATTTACATCTGGCAAATTTAAGTTCCGCTAAACTGGTGATGGTCGATTTAAGTGGCGCGGATTTAAAGATTGCGAATTTAAGCAATGCAAATATGAACCGTTCAATTTTACAGTATGCAAATTTGAGTTTTTCAAATCTGAACGGAGCAGATTTAAGCCAGGCGGATTTACGGAATGCCATATTCTCGGATGT
>CAZPIM010000207.1:0-2772 GCA_964586385.1 uncultured Anaerolineaceae bacterium | reverse complement strand
TATGTGTATTTCACTGGACGATTTTAGAATAGTTGGATTTTTATTGGATGTCTTGGCTATGCAGGTAGTATCTTTCAATCTTTAGATTCCTGAATAGTTCAGGTATTGATATGGTTTGGTCTGGAATCACACCTTTTTGATCTGTACTCGTGGTTTGTATGATCGTGTTGGAAAGATTGAAATTGTCAAAATGAGCATCAGAATTATTGTTAGTAGAGATCATCACGACACCACCTTTCGTCGGTTGATTGCCAAAGTCCTCAAGGTGATATGTAAATTCATACTGATCATTAATGTAAAATGAAGGATACTCATCAAACAGTTCAACCCGTAAATTATTTTTAGATGTTCCAGAAAGAATGTTTCCGGAATATCCGTTTGCTAATAATGTTTCTCCCGAGTCTTCATATTGGACAAGGTAATAATTCTTTGTGATTGGATCAATCACAAAATAATAAAATAAATCATCCAGTGGGTATTGACTACCAAACTCCAATCCATTTATGCTGCTGTTGGTAGAATAATGGGAATCAACTGAGATTGAATAGTAATTTAGGTTACAGGTTGATGGGGCATCGATTGCAAAAATCATATCAATTTCTCGTGCAGAAACAACATATTCACTATTAGTTATTTGTAATGAAACCCAGGAATCTTCTCCGGCTGGCCAACCTTTATTCGTATCGAATGTATCTACGAATCCATTGCAACCAATGGATTTAATACAAAACGGAAGGAAAACTTGCAGAGGGAAAATCAAATTTAGATTTTCATCCCAAATACTAAAGGTTGGTTGATTATTATATAGGGAAACGACAATTAAACTTTCATTAATCCCGAAAACGCTTAAAGGGTTGCCGGAAAAATTAACTGATTTTGCCAGGTAATAATTTTGTCCTGTCCATTTTTGTACTTTGGTTGATTGCCCATCTGCTGAAAAAATTGAATACAATGTGCCATTTAACCAAGTAGCATCGATAATATTATTAGAAAGCGTGTTGATTTGTACAAGGCTGATTGGATCATAGATTCTTCCAGACCCAAGTAGAACAATAGACCCGTCAGGTGAAATACGAATAGGGTGAATAATTCCGGTGCTACTATGGTATGGGGAATCCATTTTTGTGCCAATCACACCGTTTGAATCGATATTTTCCCACAACAAATCGTTTGGCGTGGTGTCATCCCGGAAAAAATACATTTTTTGCAATGCGTCACTCCAAACATATTCAATGGAGAAATAATTCCAGTCTTTCGATGAAATTAACTGACCGTTTTCATCATAAATGATATGTGATCCCCAAGCTCCGGAAGGATCATATACGAATAAAAATTCACCAGCATTTGTCATTCCGTCAACGCTTATTGGAGAATTAACAAATGGTTGTTCCCGCAAGTTCCCATCCAAATCGATCCGATAAATGCTACCGTTAGCGTAACCAGTATAAAGCCTATAATTGCTTGAGTCATAAGAAAAGAAATCAGGAGAACCGATTAATGGAATCGTTGTAAGATATTTTCTTTCCGGAACCGACCATCGGAAAATACTCATGAAATTTTTGCTTAACAAATAGATGATTTCATTCTCATCTATTTTTATTTGGTCAGGTGCATATTCCAAACCAATCGGATCAATCGGTTGGTTTGGAGCAGGCAATTCAAGATTATTTATAGGTCGTGTCTCAAAGGATATGGTTTCTCCATCCAATCGAAAAATGATGATTTCTTCATCAACCACAAATAGTCTCATTGGATTATAAGAAAGGTCAAATCTGCCTGTCTCCAAAAAATTATTTGAATATCCAATGATATGATTCCCGCGACTGACGATTGGTTGATCCCCATAAAAAGCGAGTTGATCAAATGCTCCGCCCAAGCTATTATTATAAGTTAGATCGATCGTGTTATAAATAATTCCCGCAGAATTGAATAAGCGTTGTTCGTCCGGAGAAATGAAATTTTTGGTGCCAATATTGAAATCTCCATGATAAGGACTGTTTATCATGTTTCCAGGACTTCCATCCGAATTGATCGTCCACCTCAATATATCAGCAGGACTGATACCTGATGAAGAAGAAAAAACCCGATTGATTCCGCATGCAGGTGCTATTCCTACTTGAGTGTAAGAGTAATTAATCGAGGAAATAAATTCTCCTGACAATTTATTTAGACTTGTGTAACTTTCACCATCATTGATAAAAAGGTAATCACCGCAAGTAAACAGATTTCTGCCTGTTAATGAAGTATTTCGCAAATGTGTTTCGTTTAAACCATTTATATCAACCCAAACAGTTCGTCTGTCAAAGCTAATGTAAATTCCATCACTGTCTACAGCAATTCCAGTAGGAAATCCTGATAGAGCAATGTCCGCAAGCCATGTTTTTGTAGTAAGGTCAAATCTTTTTAAAAATGTCTCACTGGAGAATGCAAAATATACAATATTATTGAACTCAATAACTTTAAATACTGATGAGATTAATGGATTTATATTCTTAGTAGAAATTTCATTAGTTGGTAGAGCATCTACCGAATATGAAGGCAAGAAGAGATTTAGAAGAAAAATGACAATGAAAACAATAGAAAATAATTTGCGAAATCTCATAGTTTTTCCTTATAGGGTGTATTAGTATTTCCCAACCAGAATTAATATCACCGTAGTTCTTGAAAAATTGTCTAAATCGTTCTACCTATTCTAGCATATTCGTTCGTTTGGAACTCTACTCATAGTATGAGTAATAAATCTTCCTTTGTCCAATGCTGCGTCTTCGGATG
>CAZPIM010000206.1:0-2772 GCA_964586385.1 uncultured Anaerolineaceae bacterium | reverse complement strand
GCAAAGATTAATAAAATATGAGTAAAACGGTCTTATTTATTAATATTTTATTAGAGATTTTAAATGACAGGCAAAACGTAGTGCGTTGGCAACGCACCATTTCGCTCCGACCTGAAGAAGATACAAAGTACGTATAAAGGGTCTGATTTCTTCCATCCGCAAACACGAAACCTGGTCTTTTTTCCTTCAAATCAGGAAGCATGCCGGCATAACACCAGGTTTCTCAAGATTTTTTTTTGTGGACGGATCTCTCCGATTCCATTTGCAAACAACCTGCCCGCTAATCGTTGCTATTTTTCAAGTAAAAGGTTTTACCGGTAGCACATCAGATTCCCCTTAGGATGGCTTGAGGCGATTAATTAACTCCCGACCGCGATCGATAGTCACCAAAACCTAATCCACCCTGCGTTAACATCACAAAGCCGTAACCCATCAATTTGTTTATAAAAAGAAATGTTTGGTGCGTTGGTAATGCACCAAACAGAAAATATAAATACTCCCCGACCTGAAGAAGAAACAAAGTACGGATAAAGAGATTTGGTTTTCAATGGAACAAAGGCGTCCTATTTTCATTTGAAGAGTCACTTCAAAATGGTGGGTTACGCTTTCGCAAATCGTTTCCTGTCGTTTTTGATGTGTTCGGTTCCCTCCCATAACAGACGGGTGTTCATAAGCTTTAACCCACCCTACGCGACCCTTTTTGGTTTTCCGAGATTGACTCCATCACGGGCATCTTTTTTCCCAAGCCGCAAACACGAAACCTGGTCTTTTTTCCTTCAAGTCAGGAAGCATGCCGGCATAACACCAGGTTTCTCGAGATTTGGTTCCTTGCAAATCAAAGTCGTTCCACATTGTGTGTGGTTGGTGCACTTGCCATGAGCTATCAGCCATCAGCAATGAGCCTTTTTTTCCATCCGCAAACACAGGTTTCTTTGATGTCCACATTCATTTATAATCATTAAAAAGTTATTGATAAGGATCCAACTATGATTTTCCCCGATTTACCATTCATTGATCTACATCGCCATTTGGAAGGCAATATACGCCTGGAAACTATCCTTGATCTTGGTCGCCAGTTCAACATACCGCTACCTGCCCAAACCGCCGATGAACTTCGTCCCTTTGCCTGTGTCAGCGGGCAACAACCGGGAGTATTGGCTTTTCTTGAAAAATTCAATCTGCCCATGCAGGTATTAGGTAGTACGGATGCCTGCCGGCGCATCGCCGTAGAGGCAGTCCAGGACGCAGCCAAAGAGGGAATCGACTATCTTGAATTACGCTTTAGTCCCCTTTTTATGGCTGAGGTACACCATCTCAAACCGGCTGATGTCGTCTCAGCCGTCGTGGATGGGATCCAAACCGCTGCCAGAGAGAGCAATATCCTGGTCAAGCCGCTTGGGATCATCAGTCGCACATACGGACCGGAATTAGCCATGCGGGAATTGGAAGCGCTCCTGACCTGTGCTGATCAGATTGCCGGATTAGATCTGGCGGGTGATGAAGCCAAATACCCGGCTACCTTGTTTGAGGAACATTTCCAAAAAGCCATGGAGGTCGATTGGAAGATTACTGTCCACGCCGGTGAATCAGACGGTCCACAGAGCATCTGGAATGCTATTCGTGTATTGGGTGCCCAACGCATTGGGCATGGACTGGCCGCCGTGCAGGACCCGGCATTGATGGATTTTCTTTTCGAACGCCAGATCGGGATTGAATGCAACCTGACCAGCAATGTGCAGACCAGTTCAGTTCCGGATTATGCCAGCCACCCTTTAAGATTCTTTCTGGAGAATGGCCTATTGGCTTCCATTAATAGTGATGATCCCGGTATCAGTGGGATCGACTTACCTTATGAGTTCAATATTGCCGCTTATTTAGCCGGCTTAAGCGAAAAACAAATCCGTCAGGCACAACTCAATGCCCTTGAGAGTGCCTTCCTTACTCCTAAGGAAAAAGTTGCGTTGATTGAAAAGAAGAGACAGGATTAAATCTGACCAAAACAGTTAAAAAGCTACCGGTTGGCCAGGGGATTGCCAACCGGTAATGTGGGGGGAAAAATGGAAAATTGCATTGAGATTTTCTGATTATTATTGATATGCCGATCATATCAAAGAATAATCATCAATACACCCTCCATTAAGCGGGTTTTTTTATAGGTCAAATTGCTTATACGGAAATCTATTTCACGCCCGGTCCAATTGTGAAGATTTTATGTAGATATGACGGAAATTATGGGAAGAAGTCACATTTTGGCCATTTCTGCATCTATAATACTAACATGACGACAATTTTATTAATTGAAGATGAGCGGGAGCTAACCAAAGTTCTCACCTCCTACCTGGAAAATGCCGGTTATTTTGTCTTAACCGCCAATCGGGGGGATACCGGTTATTCAACATGGCAACAGAAAAAACCGGATTTGCTTTTATTGGACTTAAACCTGCCCGGCATGGACGGGCTGGATATTGCCCGTGAAATCCGTCGTCAATCACAGGTACCAATTATCATATTGACCGCACGGGTGGAGGAAATTGATCGCCTGATCGGGTTGGAAATCGGCGCGGATGACTATATCACCAAACCATTTTCCCCGCGCGAGGTGGTCGCCCGTGTCAAAGCAGTGTTACGCCGTTCCGGAAGTGCACAACTTTCAGTCCAGATTTTACGGGTTGCAGACCTGGAAATCGATCTGGATGCTCACACTGTCAAGCGTGTAGATACATTTTTAGAACTCACACCTACCGAATACAATATTCTGGCTGCTTTGGCTGC
>CAZPIM010000205.1:0-2782 GCA_964586385.1 uncultured Anaerolineaceae bacterium | reverse complement strand
TCAAAAACAGCCGGGTCGTGGTTGGCAGCACCCAACAGCACAGCCACCTGTGTTTTGAAGGGGAAGAATTTTCCGCCAATTTCGGTGTCATCCAATACCCAACGTTTGAAAAAATGCAGGGGCGTATCATAACGCAGCAGTTCTTCCACAGCGCTGTCGATTAATGCTGGCTCTTTTCGTAAGCGTTGTAACTGGTCCGGGTGCTTGAGAAGGGCATACAGTCCGTTGCCAATGACATTTACCGTTGCTTCGTGACCGGCGTTCAACAATAAGACGCAATTGGCAATTAACTCTTCCTCCGTCAGTTTGCTGCCTTCCTCCTGCACTTCAATCAATTGGGTTATGAGGTCATCCTGCGGATCAGACCGGCGCAGGATGACATACTCCTTTAAATACGCGCTGAATTCCAGGGTGGCAGTGACGGCATTTGTTTCATCTTGTGGAGAATGACCTAGGTGATACATTCGAACCATGGCATGCGACCAGGCTAGTAACTGTCTGCTCATTTCGGTAGGTACACCCAGCATCTCGGTGATGATGGTAATCGGAATGGGGGTAGCAAAGGATTCAAGCAGGTTTGTGCTTTTTTGTTTTTGAATATCATCAACCAGTTGATGAGCCAGTTCTTCAATGCGGGGTTTGAATCCACCAATCTCGCGCCCCACAAATGATTTTTGAACCAAAGACTTTAATTGGGTATGGCGCGGCGGTTCCATGCCTAGAATACCGTTACTGTCCATATCGGTGAACACCTTGGTGTGTTCCGGGATGGGTGGTAGCCCCAGCGATTCACGGCTGCCCAGGTGATCGATTTGGGTGCCAAACTTGCGGTTTCGTAGCACTGCATTCACATCCGCGTGGTTCACAAAGCACCAGACTTTGAAATCCTCCCAGTAAAAAATAGGTGATTCTGCCCTGATTTTTTCATAATACGGGTAGGGGTTCTGATAAAAATCAGGGTCTTTCGGGTTCAAACGTACGTGGCTGCTGCTGGCATCAATTTCCATGGCTTTATCTCCAAACGGTTTTTGTGGGTTTTCATTGGACTTACCTCACTTATCTTAGCATTTGTGCGCAACCGCCGTCAAAATTTTGCAGAAGTTATTCGTGTTGCCGGCCATAACTGGCTGTAAGAAGTGCATATATAACGTTTAACTTGGACGCACATTGATATTAAAGGTGGAATCGATAAGTTGTCTTTATGATTAAATTAGAAATCACGAGACAGATATTTTGGAAATTCAGTACGATAATTATAATAAAACAGGATCAATCATACCCAGGTAAACGGGATAGCCACTAAAAATTTAATAACTTTATAGTGATTGGAAACAGACTTGTTTTTACCTGCTTTTTGAAAGAAATGAGGATCAATCATGCGATACGAAACCATACGTAATTTACAAATACCAAAAATCGGGTTTGGATGTTGGTCAATCGGTGGAATGAGCACTCCTGAACCAACTTGGGATCAGCACTCGTTGGTGGCACTGCACTCAGCTCTCGACCTGGGTTACACCCACTTCGATACAGCCGAAAGCTATGCGAGTGGTCACGCGGAGGAATTACTCGGCAGAGCAATTCGGGAAAAAGGAATCAGGCGTGCTGACCTTTTTATCACCTCCAAGGTAGCACCAGAAAATTTACATTCCAGTGACATCCTCACCAGTTGTGAAAAAAGCCTGCGCAGATTGGGTATGGATTATCTGGATTTGTATTTGATCCATTGGCCATCCCACACGATCAAACTGGAAGAAAGTTTCAAGGCTCTTAACCAATTGGTAAAGGCAGGCAAAGTGCGTTTTCTGGGCGTGAGCAATTTCAACTTAAAGCAACTCAAACAATCAATCGCATTAAGCGAGACCCCACTGCTGACTAATCAGGTCTCTTATAGTATTCCGGATCAAGGCTGCGTTAAAGATGGCGTCCTGGAATATTGCCAGCAGAACGATATTTTGCTGACCGCTTACTCGCCAGTCAAACGGCGGAATATCAAGAGTAATGCGGTATTGCACAAGATTGCCAGCGATCGAAAAATGACTCCGGAGCAAATTGCCCTGGCCTGGCTGGTGATGCAGCCAAAGGTTATTACGATTCCGATGTCAGCCAACCCACAGCATCAGGCAGAAAACCTGAACGCAGCAGATATCATCTTGAGTAAGGAAGAAATGGAACAGCTCTCCTTAAGCGTTGGTAGATAAAGCCAAAGCAAATATTTAAAGCTTTCAAAAAAACAATTGATAACCTGTTAATTAAAAGTAGTTCTTAATTTTCAGACAAATGGTCCGGATTCGTTTCCGCCCAGGCACGTTGCAATCCTGTAGTAAAGACCTCAGTAGGTTGGGCACCGGAAACCCCAAATTTTTCATCCAGTAGAAAAAATGGAACGCCATGGATGCCCAACTGCTGCGCTCGCTGCTGGTCCGCTCGAACGGAGTCAAGAAATGAATCACTTGACAGCATCTGGTGGGTTTCATCTGCGTTCAGCCCAACTTCGACCGCTAAACGAACCAGAGTTTCTACATCACTCACTATTGCACCTTCGGTAAAATAAGCTTTTTGCAGGCGCTCTTTCATTTCACTTTGCAGGTCATGTGAAGCAGCCAGTTGAATCAACCGGTGCGCATCCAAAGAATTGACTGGATGGGCACGATCCAGGTGGTATTCGAGACCTTCCCCTGCAGCAAGTTCGGTCACGTGTTGATTGACACGTTCTGCCCGTTCGCGGGTCATGCCATAGCGGTCCACTAAAAGATCGTTCACACTGCCGGCATAATCGCGA
>CAZPIM010000204.1:0-2826 GCA_964586385.1 uncultured Anaerolineaceae bacterium | reverse complement strand
CCCGAACCTGCACCCCCGTCGGAAGCCTGAAACAAGCCCGCCGAGGCCACGCCGCAGTCCTGGTCCCCTCAGGGAAAGTGCTCATCGTCGGAGGGAGGCAACTGCAGGCGGATGGGGATTACAAGTTCCCGAATTATTTGGAGGTGTTTGATCCAGAAACGGGTCTCTTTTCCGTCATGGATAAGCTTCAATATGGAATTAGCGAGCCGAAGGCTTTACTGCTTGAGAATGGACAAGTTTTCATTGGTGGCCAATTCCAGGCACCCATGGAGTCCCTGAGTAGTGGGGATCAGGCAAATTCTTTTTCGTTCCAAAAAACTTCGAGCCCTACAAATACCTCAACGTCCATCCTGGGGGGGATTTACCATAATACGATAATGAAGGTCGAATTTGTGAGCGACCACGGATTAATGATGCCAACACCTCAACCCAATCCAGCAACTGGTGTTACGGTTTGGAGTGATCCAGATATGGATGGTCCCAAGTTCCAGCGCGGCTGGAGTGCTAATGGAAAAAATGATCCGATTACACATACAAAAAACACAAAATTAAAAATCAAATTAGGAACAGGGCTTCGACAAAAATATACCAAGTACAGGCTCATCGGAACCAATGTTTATAATGCATTATGCTTTGAGAGTAATGAAATAATTTCTAATGGCATGGAACAAATTGTTGAACTTGAGGCGAAAGAGGCGCTTCCCGATGCGGTCGGAATGATATGTGAAAAAATTAATTGGTCTCTATTTGTGGGGGGAAAAAAATACAATATTGGTTCCACGGGGCCTCACAAGATATACTTAACTTATGGCGCGCCAATGCATCATGCTACTGAACACAGAATGAAATGGTTAACTACATGTGCTGCGGGTAAATCCAAATTGGTCGAAATTGCTGATTCAATTCTGCTTAAATTAAATTCCGCAGGAAGCGCCCCGCTTTTTGGCCAACGCAAACACGAACACCCAGCCGGCGGCTATACTGCAAATTGGTATTGGAATTTAATGGATGATAAAATTATAACTGATTGTATCCGACTAGCTGCTCTGATGATGATCCAAGTTCAAACACTCGGTGGTGACGCCGGGACGAAGTTGGTTATTCCTACTCCCAATTTTGTAATCGATAAAGATTCGGGACAATTGCGCCCAGCCGAAGATAAAGATTGCATAACAACATCCGACGACAATAGGACTTTCCATAATCGCGCCTGTGGAACTCATCAAGACGGGGATCAATTGGTTTGGTGTAAAGAGATGCCTAACAACGATATGAAATTTAGTTATTTTCAAGGAGTATGCTGGATCTTAGATGATAGTTATTCTCCGCCAAAAGCTAAATACTACTCGGTTAAACTCGATCCAAACGGAAATCAGAATGCGGTTGGCTATAGCCCTATTAAAATCATAACCGATGTTGTTAAGGGAAATTTGCTTAGTGGTCTCCATCAGGCATGGGTTGATATGAAATCAGATACAATATGTTCACATGTCCCGCGTCCAATCCCTCTTCCAATCTTAAAATAAACGCCAGAAAAGAGATACCAAAATGCAAACCTACAGCTCGAAACTCTACAAGTCAATACTCATTGCTGCTATCCCGCTTTGGATCCAAGATAGTAAATTTTTAGTTATCCACCGCATTGGAAGTGAAATTCAAATAATAGATCACGCTCGTCTAAATGGAGTTGATTCGCAAGCGGTATTGGCAACAAAATGGTTGAGAAATGACATGGCTGCAACAATTCCTTGTGATGCAAACAAAGCAGAAAATGCGATTAAAGGCACAGAATTTTGGATACAAGAAGTTCTCAGACCTGATTGGCGTGTTCAAAGAAAGGATGTAGACATTGCATTGTTGCCGAGGTCAAAACAATTGGGTGATGCAATACAATTCTGTTACGAGATAAATGGAAATATTATTCAAATAACTTCAACAATTAATAGATTCTTTATCATAATCCGACCTGTGCGCGAGCCAGCTTCCAGCGCACCGATTAGTATGGAAAACGCATTGGCATACGCCAAAGATATGCTTTCGTGTTATATAAACACAGGTAACGAAATATTCAATAAAACAAAACCCACATTGAGGCCTACTGAATTCGGGTTTTCTGCGGAAAAAAATGTAAACGGTATAGACTGGAACGATTATACTTATTGGTGGACCAATGGACATGTTTTCATTTTTAAATGCAAAAAAGTTTTAGGCGGGACAATATACGGAAGTAATTCTATTTGGTTTTCTATGCTGAATGGCGAAAACAATAAATAAATCAACCAACAGTAAAGCCAAAGGGGCTGAGCATCATCAGAGTCTCGGGGTGATCGTCTCCTTTTGGCCCGAAGTTCATATGCAAGTGTGGCTCAGATTCAATGTTGCAGCGGGTTTGCGTGATTTGGATTTGTCAACACGTTAACAGTAACCTGATTGATATGACATGACTTGCGGAATTCCTTTGGCAATGTCGAATTCACAATAACCTCGATCAAATACCATGGTGGTGCGGGTCTACGCGGATCATTCGGTATGAATCTTGGAATGGAAGGTGCTGAGGGCTTCTTCGATCGAGCGGATGCCGGAGGCGTTGTGGTCAGAGGATATGGGGGGGCGGGGCGCTTCGGGGTTTCGGCGGTGAGCCGGGCCCTCTGGATTGGGTATGTGGACTTGAGGAATCGGCTTGGCGACAAGGCGATCGCGGGCGCCGGTGTGGCGGCTCAGACTGGGGTATTCGTTGAATTGGGCTCCCAGGTCGGACGATGTGCTGGACTTTCGTGTCCTTCCGGTACCGGTGCTCAACGTCGCAAATTGACCGGGAAGTGGAAG
>CAZPIM010000203.1:0-2936 GCA_964586385.1 uncultured Anaerolineaceae bacterium | reverse complement strand
GAAAATACGATCCGCTGGGCTTGTGGAGAAGAAAACCTGACTTTGTTTATAAACGGGAAAGAGATTTGGACAGACGAAATTAATGATATGGTCAGCGGCGGTGGGATTGGTTTGGGTCTGGTATCCTATTCCGGAAAATTCCCGCTGCACATTGCTTTTGAGCGCGTAGAAATCATTAAACCTTAATCTGTTTTGTTTTTTTAGTAATTTTTAATGAACATTCAAGGAAACCTAAAACAAATTTATTTTTAAAGATTTGATGAGAGATTCCGATATTCTCTTGTTCATCTTGGCAATCTGATCCGGGTTTGCTATAATTCCACTTTGAAGCCCCAGTAGCTCAAAAGGACAGAGCGAAGCACTCCTAACGCTTAGGTTGAGAGTTCGATTCCCTCCTGGGGCACCTTTTCTCATTTATAATGAATCCTTTGATTCAATATAAATGAGAAAAAGCGATATTATTTCTTTACAAATTGGTATTGCAATTTTTTAAAAGCTTTGATAAAATAATGAAAGATAAACGCTTGGGTGCCCCCCTCACCCTGGCGTTTATCCTTTAAAAGCAAAATAAAAGACGGCACCAGATTAATTTGGTGCCGTCTTTTTACCTTCAAAGATTAATTGTCGTGACCAGGATCATCTTCTTCATCATCACCAGAATCGAGGTCAAAGTCATATTCGATTTCTCCACCTTTTCGGCGAATCCATAAATACAAAACCTGTCCATCATGCGAGTCCAAAGCGCGTGCGGCCATTATCGGTACTTTTTCTTCCAGCCCGTAATCATTGCGATAATGCAAAAATATCGTGTCTTTTCTTCTCCAGGCACGATGACATCTTTCCACTAAAGCTGGTCCATTAAAAGTCCGCAAACGTGTCAGGGCCAGATCATACATGCCCGGTCCTTCATTTAAACCAAGCGCCCAGCCATCATCGATATATTCAAAAGAAGGAGGTGGTCCTTCGATAATTGTGATTTTGTCATCCATTATTTTAACTCCAGGCCAATATCATACCACAAGTATGAATTGATTTAAATCACATTTTACTCCGAATTAATCAGTATTTCATAAGAATCGGATAAATTTTTGATTAGAATTTATCTCATTTCCAATGAAACATGTTTTTTGAGAATGAATGGGTTTATTAATCGAAAAATAAAGGGTGTGAAAAAAATAAGTGAACAGGTAATCCGCCAAATCTTTTTTCAGGATATTTCTAATATGATTTTTATTTATTTCTTGCAAAAATCCAATAATCGCTGGTTATGCTTAGGACAATCAAACAAATAATCTCGATACTTTATCGATACAAATATTATTGGAGGAAAATATGTCACATTATTATATGAGAACCCCGGATGTTGCACGCGCTCGTCGTCATATGTGGGATCAATTTATGAATGCCAACATCAATGGAGAACAGGCTAAAGTTATTTTCCCGGTCGATGTTCGGGTGGATGAAAACAGTTATGTAATCTCAGCCTTTTTACCCGGGGTTAACACGGAAGATTTGGATATTCAGGTCGTAAATAATACGGTTACCATCAAAGGTGAAATCAAACTCGACCGTAATGAAGGTGAACAATACCTTATCGCTGAACGACCCAGTGGCCGTTTCTACCGCTCGATTGAATTACCGGATGATTTGGACTCCGAAAAAGCGGAAGCTGATCTGAAAAATGGTGTTTTAACACTACAAGTTCCAAAATCAGAAATGTCCCGCCCACGTAAAATAAAAATTTCAAACAACTAATTTTCATCTCCTCAAGTTGTGCAATCAAATCCCCCGATATAAAAACCGGGGGATTTGATTATTTCGCGGTAAAATTTAGCCATGCAGATCCCTGACGAGTTCCTTCAAATGGTTCAGTTAAATAACTTCGACCATTATCGCTATCTGAAAAGTACAGGATCCACCAATGCGGACGGTTTAGCCTGGTTAGCGGACGGTGCTCCCGATGGTGCTTTCATTTTTGCGGATCACCAATCTGCCGGTCGCGGTCGATCAGATCGCAAATGGGTAACCAACCCGAAAAGCAGTATCGCTGTAAGTGTCATTCTGCGCCTTAATCAAAGTGAAAAAGAAAGAATACAGCTTTTCTCCGCTTTGGCGGGGGTCGCAGTGGCATTAACGCTACGCAATACCTATGATATTCCTGCCATGATCAAATGGCCAAATGATGTGCTGATCAATAACCAGAAAACCGCCGGAATATTAACCGAAGCCGACTGGGATGGTCAAAACCTGAATGGGATAGTGATTGGAGTCGGGATCAATATATTGCCAGACGCAATTCCACCTGCAAGTGCCATTCAATTTCCTGCCACCTGTGTTCAAAATCATACCACCAGACCAGTAAACCGATTTCAAATCCTGGGTTTATTTCTGCAAAATTTATTTCAATTAAGAAAAGGGATCAGTGAACCATCTTTCTTAAATCAATGGGAAAATTTACTGGCATTTCGCAACGAAACAGTATATATTAAGGAAAATGATGTAACGATTTTTATCGGGACATTTTCCGGAATTGAAAGCAACGGCGATTTACGATTAATTTCAAAAGAAGGTATGATTAAGAAATTCACTGCAGGCGATGTTCATTTACGCCCGTCTGGTTAATCAATTGGGAGGTCTGAAATGTTAGATGATTTAAGAAATTCCGCAAATGAAGGATATCCGGAAGAGGAACCTACAGCAGTCTACACACCAGTAAGGCAGGAACCAAAAAAGAATTTTCTGGGTATGACTGCCCCGCAGCGTTTTATCATCTCCCTGCTTTTACTGATCGCCGTCGTGATTCTTGGTACATTTTGCCTGTTAATCACAGGAAAAATTGTCATCCCTTAACAATATCTGCTTGATTTAAAAAAAACAGACGCAGTTTGCGTCTGTTTTTATTTAAGTAATGTAGTTTTTAACTTTCTTTTTCTTTT
>CAZPIM010000202.1:0-2958 GCA_964586385.1 uncultured Anaerolineaceae bacterium | reverse complement strand
AAGCGCATCATCACATCACCCATTGCAAAACCAACACCGGGTAATGGATCTCCGCCCACATCGCCAACCAAATTTGCATAATGACCACCTCCCAAAATGGAACGGCCTTCTTTATCTGTATCACGGGCTTCAAAAACTATTCCGGTGTAATAATCCAGGCCACGAATAATCTGAGGATCATAGGCAACGAAATCCGTTATCCCTAAGGTTTCCATGGTGTTAAATAATGTCACCAATTCACTGGATTTTTTCCAAAGCATTCTATCGGAAAGCAAATCTTTAAGTTTTGAGAATTGTTCTTCGGTTAATCCGATCTGCAAAGCGTATGTTTGCCAATCTTCAGATGAAAGTTTTTCCTTTCGATCGATCAGGCGAAAAACATTTTGTTTGTTTTGCGGTGCGATCCCGAGATCTTGAAACACCTGGTCCATCAATTGCCGGCTATTAACATAAACCTTTACCTGGTGCGATTTAAGCCCAACACTTTGAAAGAATTTGATACAAATGGAAATTAACTCACTATCACTCTCTGCTGAGTCAGCACCAAGTAAATCGATATTCCATTGAAAGAATTCTCTGGTTCTACCTTTTTGTGGACGTTCATACCGCCAAAACGGTCCAAATGACCACCATCGTTGAGGAAAAACAAGTTGTTTTTGGCGTTGTGCGATCATCCGTGCAAGAGAGGGTGTTAATTCCGGACGTAAAGTAATTGAATCCCCTCCCCGATCCTGAAAAACAAATGCTTGTTCACGCACCAATTCTTCCCCGGATTTGGCTGCGTATAAATCAATTCTTTCCAGAAATGGACCGTCGTACTCCAGATACCCGAAAAGTTCAGATACTTCCAGCATTTTTCGATATAACCAGGTTCGGATATACATATCTTCCGGATAAAAATCACGGGTTCCTTTTACTGGAGAAATGATTGATTTCATGAGAATTCCTTCGTTGCTTGAATTTTTGAGAATAATATCATAATCCATCAATATTTTCTCAAAAATGGTTTAATTCTTACTTCAATTAAAAATTGCATATTTTGAAAAATAATTTCCACACATATTAATGAAAATTTTCACAAATTGACCATTTTCTTTCTTCGATTTCGGGTAAAATAGAAGTATGAGTCTATCGAAAATTTTATTACGCAGGGCTAAATGAACATAAAAGAATTAATAAAAATCGTCGAAGGAAACACTTTAACACATTCTTATGATGAGACCGTTGTAATACTTGGTGGTTGTGGTGCAGATTTGATGAGTGATGTTTTGGCTTCCATTGAGCCGGGTGCAGTTTTATTAACCGGTCTATGTAATCCCCAGGTCATTCGGACTGCTGTCATGGCGGACGTAGCCGCAGTCGTTCTGGTACGGGGAAAAAATCCACCGGAAACAACCATAAAACTAGCTGAAGAAGAAAATATTCCATTAATCTCCTCCCCCTTCGGTATGTTTGAATTGTGTGGAAGACTTCACCTTGCCGGATTACCAAGCTTAGAGAAACAGGTTGGTGATCAGGGAGATTGCGACTGCCAATAGAATTGACAGGTTGACAGTAGAAAATAATGACGGATCCAACACCTCCAAAAACCAAATTGATGACAGATCAAGAAGCAGAGGATATTTCCCGCGTCGAGGAATTAGCCTATGAATTAAAAGTTAATGAGGTCATGAGTGATTCCCCTGTTTCATTAACACCAGAATTACACATGAGCGAAGTTCTGGAGATTTTTCGCAAGAAACGTATATCAGGTGCGCCAGTCATCACGCCTGAAGGAAATCTTGTAGGAATCCTGAGCATGGAAGATTTGATTCGCTGCTTGATCGATTCCGATCTGGATGCCAGCATTAATAAATACATGACCACAAAATTGATCACAGTTTTTAGGGACGATCCTTTAATTGAAGCATTAAAGAAATTTGTAGCCACGAATGTCGGCCGCCTGCTAGTTGTCAACAAGAATCAAAAATTAGAAGGAATAATTACAAAAGGTGATATTAATCGTGGACTTCTGAAAGCACTGGAACACGATTATCAAACTGAAGAAATAAAAAAATATCGGGCAAGTCACCTTTTTGAGGATATCGAATCGGACAGAACAAGTTTAATTTTGCGTTACAAAATCAAGCAGGGTGATTTCAACCGTGGCGGACAGGCATCCAGCAATATCAAGCGGGCATTAATCCGTTTGGGAGCATCCAAGCAAATTGCCAGGCGTTGTGGGATTGCTATTTATGAAGCAGAAATGAACCTGATCATTCATACAACGGAAGGTGGCGTTTTAAGGGTTGAAATTGAAACTAATCAAATTACAATCGATGCTTATGATTATGGTCCGGGTATCAAGGATGTTCAACAAGCCATGAAACCCGGTTACTCGACCGCAACAGAAGCAATAAGGGAAATGGGATTTGGTGCAGGGATGGGTTTGGTCAATATTTCCCGTTGTGTTGATCAAATGAAATTAGAATCTGTTCTTGGAAAAGGTACCAGATTGAAAATGCGGCTTTTCCTGGAAAATGATCATCCGAACAATGCATTGTCCATTGATACAGAGGAGTAAAACTATGACTGATTTAGCCACGATAATAAACAAACTCGACCTAAAAGTACTGACCGATCCAAAAGATTTTTCTACGATTCAAATATCAAGTGGATATACCTCTGATTTATTGAGTTGTGTTATGGCTGGAGCACAGAATCATGCAGTATGGGTCACTTTACAGGCGCACAACAACATTATCGCTGTTGCAGCCTTGCTGGAATTAAATGCAATCATCATTACCGAAGATGCCAAACCTGATCAGGCGACAATCAACAAAGCAAATCAAGAAGAAATAACCCTCCTTAGCACACCTCAAAAATCATTTTGGGTAGTGGGAAAGTTGTGGGAAACAGGTATCCGGAGCGAAGATTAGCTTTGAGTCTTCCAGTATTTCGATCAGATTTGCATGTCCA
>CAZPIM010000201.1:0-2965 GCA_964586385.1 uncultured Anaerolineaceae bacterium | reverse complement strand
CCAGATCGATAATCCAAAGGGGATGGCACCCAGCAGCATGTAAGGTTTTCGTCTTCCCCAGCGGCTGCGTGTGCGATCTGAAAAGTAACCGAACAACGGGTCATTGAGCGCATCCCAGGTTAATTTGCCGACCAACAAGGCAGTTCCGGCTAATCCCGGGTCAATACCGGCGATATCGGTGTAGAAAAAAAGCAGGAAGAACTGAATTGAAGCAGTCAGAAGGGAAATACCAAGATCAGCGATGCCATAGATGACTTTGGTTTTGGTGGGGAGAGCGATGGACATAATTACCTCCACAAGGGAAAAGAATGATGAACGTCTGGAAATTTAATGGGATAAGGCTTGTTTGGCGTATTGCAAAAAAACATCGGCACAAACGACATGAATGTGAGGATCATCGAGAGACTCGACAAAGCCGAGGATATCTTCATAACTGGTGCGATAAGCAAATAGGTGAATACCAATAAAGCGTTGTTTGTGAGGCGAAGGGCTAGCTAAAATGGCCTGCACTGCGTGTAGCACGTCTTTGGCTGAGTCGGCAATATGCGCCAGGCGTGGAATCTGGTTGGCGATAAAGACTTTATCGGCAATCAGGACTTGTGGGGTACGTGAAAATATCGCATAGCCACCCAAAAAACCGATTAACCCCGCACTGTTTTCGCAAATCTGGCGAATAACACGCCGGGGAGGGTCAGCGACATAGCTGGTGACTGCTCGGATGCCGGCTTTTTCACAAACCCGACTGGTTTCCTTCATGTAGCGATCAAGATCAGGAGCGAGCGGGGGAATGATATAGCCCGCTCCGGATGGACCGGCGATCAGGCAATCATTAGGTGCGCTTTGCTTCTGATATTTTTCCAGTAAAGCCGGTGCCAGCTCCACCAAGAGGGGTTGTACTTCCCAATTAAAGGCAATATTTCCGCGCTTGGGGTTCTACCAGTTGCCTATTTGTGCTGTGGACATCATCATTAATTGATCACCGTCCGAAAGCGTAAACGTCAGGTAAGTCCCTTGTGGGTCGATATCCTGTGGGGTGGGTGGAGAGTCCGGTATGCGAACATCACCGGATGGCACCCGGGCATGGAATGAAAAATTCCCGGCCAGGTGGGAAGGCACCAGGCGCAAACCATTGGCAGAAAGCAACATCATAAATGCCAATTCATCGTCGCGTTTGGTGTGCCAGCCAAAAATCGTCGGATAGGTGTTGGATTAGACACTGCTTTGAATGCGATTATGCAAAGCGATTTCAGGTGAGGCGTTGCCCATCAGTTTGAGTCCAAGTTTTCGCATAGGGTTGTTGAGGTGCAGATTGAAGATCAATTCGCGCAGCCAGGGGGGACCAAACGAAAGCATTAATAAAAGAATTTGCCCCCAACCTTTGACCTGACTGGAGAGGTTATAAGTAAAAATCTTATTCTGCACAACGTAATCAATAAATTCGGGACGTTCCCAGGCGGGTTCAATACAGGCAATTTGCCCGGGTGAGCATTTTTCGAAGAGGTTATCAAATGCCCACTGGTACAAATCAATCCGATCTATCCAGCGGTCACATAAGTCATGGATAATGGGCAATTCCAGATCCTGTGCCCAATCCAGCATACTTTTTTCGATCACCAACAGCTCTTCCTGTGCAGCTAGCATCAGGGCGATATTAATTGCATCCGGCATATCCTTATCCCAGATAACACAACCGTGCAAAACTGCTTTATTTTCCAGAATCAGATCTTTTAAATTTGAGGTGGTTTGCGCTTGATATCCATATTCTTGCTGGTAATAGGCGAAATTATTGAGATCCTGGTTGCCAATCATCGGGCGATATTTACCAAACCAGAGTTCATCATCCAGAAAGACTTCGTTCGTGCGGCGTGCCATCGGGTCATCGTAAATACCATAATTAAGGAAGAGAACAGGTCCGGAGCGGTTGAGCAAACCCTGCAGTGCTGCGGCAGTGATCCGCCAGACATAGGATAAATCAGAGACATCCAGGAGGAACTTTTTAGATTGGGGCATGAACTGATTATAGATGCAGTTCTTTAAAATTTGCCCGTGAATCAGGTATAATTTTTCTGGGAAGGATTGTGGAAATGAAGCAAATTAAATGGCGAAGCGTCATTCTATTTTTTATCGGGCTGGTATGGGGATTGGAATGGACAAATATGTTCAAACCCAGCCTGCGCAGCCGATTGATGTATCGATTTTTAAAGTTTTTCTATCGAACACAGATTCCAGAAGAACTCCATGAACAACGTGGATATCTGGATAAAATGCAGGAACTGGTGCCATCGCCTTTGAAAGTAGATCCAGTTGAGGTTATTGCCGATGGGGTGTTTTGTGAATGGGTCTTACCAGCAGATTCTATCCCAACCCAGGTTGTTTTTTATTTGCATGGTGGGGCTTATGTCACCAAAATGCCGCTCTTGCACCGCACCTTTTTACATAAATTGGCAAAAGAAAGTAAAGCGCAGTTTCTAATGGTGGATTACCGCCTGGCACCTGAACATCCTTTCCCGGCTGCCCTGGCAGACGCATTGACCGCTTACCAGTGGTTGTTGAAGCAGGGCTGGGAACCGAATCAGGTTATGGTAGCAGGTGATTCAGCCGGCGGGGGTTTGGCAACTGCTTTATTGTTGGCTTTACGTGACATGGAATTACCGATGCCGGTCGGCGCGTTTTTGATCTCCCCCTGGACAGATCTTACAGGTTCCGGCGAGTCAATCAAGGGACTGGCTGATACAGATGTGATGCTGGATTGGAATAATCTGCAGGAATGTGCCCGAGATTATGCGGGGGGTGAAAGCCTTGCCCATCCCTGGGTATCCCCAATCTTTGGCGATTTTCATGGATTACCGGACACGCTGATTGTTGTTGGGGATGCAGAAATTTTACTGGACGATTCAATACGCCTGGCTGAAAAAATGCTGGCAGATGGTGTGGGCGTGGAATTGCTGGTCGAGCCTTTTATGGG
>CAZPIM010000200.1:0-2987 GCA_964586385.1 uncultured Anaerolineaceae bacterium | reverse complement strand
GAATAATATGCCCCACCCCGTTTCATCAGGTTCGCAGGCAAATTGATTTGAGCCGTGTCCTGATAATGATCCATCAATTCTTTTTCGAGAACCATCACCTGTTCGGCACGGGAAGGAGGCCATTGATCCTGTTCTGCGATTTTTCGTTTTTCTTCATAAAAATAAGCCAGATAGCTGTTCGGAATCATCTTCAGGCGGGATATGGCATTAGGGTCGAATTCCGGGTTTTCTGATTTCCTTAAATCCTCTAAATACAGATTAAAAACTTCCGGCCAGACATCTCTACCGTCGATTTTAAAACCGTAATTCCAGCTAAGATGGTTTAATCCCAGGGTTAAAATCTCCGCCTGGTCAGCGTTATATTTTTCCCCATGTACTTTTGCAAGACGGTTTAATATCTCCATTTTGGTAGTAAAGGCTGAATTACACACGCCTACTACCGACACTCCGGGAGCGTAAATATTGAGTGCTTCGGTGATTAAACCGGATGGGTTGGTAAAATTTAATAAAAGTGCATTTGGGGCAAGGAATTGGATATCCCTGGCAATATCCAGCATAACAGGAATCGTGCGAAGTGCCATCGCCATTCCACCAACACCGGTCGTTTCCTGGCCAACTAAATGATGGCGTTGTCCAAGATACTCGTCTTCACGCCTGGCAGCCATTTGACCTACCCTGAATTGCGTGATGACATAATTCGCTCCATCCAATGCTTCTTTACGATCAAGCGTCAATCGGACTTTAAAAGGGGATCCCAGTGCTGCCACCCTGCGTTGGGCAAACCCACCCACAATGCGCAATCTAGTCTCATCAATATCCATTAACCACAGTTCAGAGATGGGTAAATCCTGAAATTGTTCAATAAATCCGTTTAATAATTCTGGTGTATAGGTTGACCCACCACCGATTACCGCTACTTTTAACATGATTCCTCGATCTTAAAATTGATTACGCGCAGGTTTATTTGGCTTTTTAGCATCTACACGCTGCGCATTATCAAAAAATATTTTTGGTAATGTGGATTGGCAATCCGGCTATCGGAAAATATTTTGAAACCAATTGTCAAAACCATTGGAAATTGAATCTGACCCACTCACCAGGCTTGTTGCCACAAAAATAAAAACAACGATCAGGGCAAAGATTATAGCCCCACCCGCAAAATCTTTTACCAGATTACTAAAAACTTTCTGAAGGATCCAAAATATAATAATCGCACCAAGGATAATGACTACATACCACAAACCTGCTGTCATTGGAAATCCAAAAAGATAGTGAGGAAATCGCATTTTAACTCCATATTTGAACAGGAATGAATTGAATCAATCTTATTATAGCAAGCCAGGCCATGGATCGGAAGATATTAAATCTTCAATTATCCATATTTCCGGATGTATTCTTCAGCTTCTTTAACCAGATCGATATTACCAATGTATAAGGCGGTGCGTTGATGTAAGGACTTTGGAACTATTGCCAGAATATCTTCATATCCATTGGATGCATATCCGCCGGCATGTTTGGCGATGAAGGCAAGCGGGTTGGCTTCGTATGTCAAACGCAACTTCCCTTCCGGTTTGGAAATGTCTGATGGGTAATAAAAAATTCCACCGGCAAGTAAAGTGCGGTGAAAATCGACCACCAGAGATCCCACATAGCGCATGGAAATGGTCTTTGTTTCGCTGGTCATATCCTGTAAATGCTGGGTAAATTTTTGCACACCCGGACTCCAACGGGTAAAGTAACCCTGATTGACACTGTAATACGTGGGCTTTTCCGGTATACGCATATTCTCATGTGACAGTAAAAATTCACCAATGGAAGGATCCAGCGTAAATCCGTGCACGCCGTGTCCGGTTGTATACACAAACATGGTCGCAGCACCGTAAACAATATACCCGGCAGCCACCATTTTGTGTCCAGGCTGCAAGCAATCTTCTTCCGTACCCGGGGTTTTCTCAGGACTTAGCCGTTGATAAATAGCAAAAATTGTTCCGACACCGGCATTGTAATCAATATTCGCTGAGCCATCCAAAGGGTCGAAAAGCAAAACATATTTTCCCGTGTCGAAACGTTCCGGGATAGGGATAATCTCTTTATGCTCTTCAGATGCCATCACAGCCAGGCGACCGGTGTGATCATTGAGAAGGTAAATGGTCTCATCTGCCAATTCATCCAGCTTCATAACCTGTTCACCCTGAATATTGATATCACCCGTTTTGCCCAGGATTTGTGCCAATCCTGCGCGTGCCATCTGACTGGTCACCATTTTTCCAGCTAAAGCCAGGTCATACAATAAACTTGTCAGGACGCCGGTAGCTTCCGGGTGCGAGCGCTGCTGTTCCAAAATATGCCGCTCGATGGTTACAATACTATCGGATTTCGCCGCAAATGCTGAACTTGCCATTTCTTCTCCACCTCCAAAATGGTTGGTTATTATAGATATTCCGGTTTGGGAAACCGTTTCGATTTTAGGTCTGATTCCATTGTATTTATTTTGAGGATAATTGCAAATTTGAACCGCCAAGGTTTTTCTTGCGACCGGTGCAATAGTTTATCAATATAAAGTTCTTTGATTTAGTACAAATCAAAGAACTGGAAAGGGATTAGAATTAATCCATGCAATCAACCATCAATTAATGAGAAATGATGATTGATGAGTCTAATCCTGAAATCGTTTTAACCAGTTTTTCATCCATTCGAAAGATAAAAATGACCAGACAACATCGTATTGCAGCCGGGGGGATTGTGTTCAATGAAGACAAGGTTTTACTTGTCCGCTATCATGACCAGATCCTGGTCTCACCCGGCGGGAAATTGGAAGATGATGAAAATATCATTCAGGCAGTGATGCGTGAGGTGAAAGAAGAGACAAATCTTTTGGTCGAACCCCTCAAGGTCCTGGCAATTGAAGATCTCATCACCCCCAAATTTAAAATGATCAAAGTCTGGATGCTTTGCAATTATGTTTCCGGTGAAATCCAAAATACGAC
>CAZPIM010000199.1:0-3000 GCA_964586385.1 uncultured Anaerolineaceae bacterium | reverse complement strand
AAGGGCAAAAACACCTCAGACCAATCGTCCGGTATCGGTGTACGCGTTGGTGTCAAAGTCGGTGTTGGGGAGGGAGATACATTCATTAATCCTGCATCAATACTGGTCATGGAAATAACATTAGAACCAAGGGTAATGGTGGTTGTGTAACCGTAATTCAAAAGAAGAAAATTCGAAATGATGTCGCTGTCCTGGGTATCATTGCCACCCTGATCGGTTGGAGAAAATGTTGATCCGGCGGGTCGGATCACTCGAATGCGGTAATCTCCCGGCGTCGGGGCAATGACGAAATAATTTCCATTGGAATTGGTAACCGTACTGTCAAACATGATCGTTTTTTCATCATTCCAAAGTTGTACGGTGATTCCGCCAATACCAGGTTCGCCAGCATCTTGAATGCCATTTTCGTTCAGATCATGCCAGACAAAGTTGCCCAGATTGATAGGTGTTTGTGTTCGGGTCGGTGTTGGCGTACGATAAACGATGATTCCGGCATCATAGAGTGTGGTCGAAATAACATTACTGGCAATGTTAAAAATATCGGTAAAACCAATATCAGTGCCGGTTGGATTAATATCACTGTCCAATTGGTCATCTCCGCCAGCCTGGTTTTTTGGTGAAAAAGAATCACTAATGTTCGGTAAAACAACCCGGACGCGATAATCTCCGGGGGTAGGAGCGACCACGAAGTAATTACCGCTGGCATTGGTAATGGTTGAATAGAGTAGCTGCGTTTTGGCTGTATTCCAAAGTTGTACTGTAACACCGGGAATACCGGGTTCGCCAGCATCCTGCCTGCCGTCTTGATCCAGGTCATCCCAGACAAAATTACCAATGTTGACCGGTGTAGGTGTTCGTGTGGGTGTTGGGGTACGAAACACAATAATACCGGCATCAATGGTCGTAATGCTGATTAAATTTGAACCAAACGTGTAGATATCGGTGAATCCTAAATTTGTGCCAGTGGGGTTTATGTCACTGTCATCTGTGTCATCTCCACCTGCCAGGTCTTTTGGGGAGAAGGAATCACTACCGCCAGGTAAGACCACCCGAATACGATAATCGCCCGGTGTTGGAGCAATCAGGGTGTAATTCCCACTCGCGTTTGTAATGTCTGAATCGATTAATTGAGTCTTCGCGCTATTCCATAATTGTACGGTGATATTTGCCAAGCCAGGTTCACCTGTATCCTGCCGGCCGTCATGATCCAGATCATCCCAAACAAAGTTACCCACGTTGATGGGGGTCGGGGTCCGGGTGGCTGTTGCGAAAATAAAAGTGATGGACGGCAAAATGATTTGTGCATTTACATTGGGTTGAGGATTAAACGAAGAAAATGAAGCCAAAAAGACAAAAATAAAGATAAACCCAATGATGAGAAAACGTTTAATAACCATAGAATAATTCCTATAAATACAACTGAAATATATAAAAAAATTTTATAATAAAAATCAGATAAAATTTATCAACTATATAATGTTTTCTGGATAACACATTGTACCGCTTTCACCTGCTACTTGCGGCAGATCAACGATGCGTAAAAATGCTTCAGGAATACCCTGCTTATACTTAAACTTTAAATATTGTAGGAACGAGGATATTTTTAAAGTGCCTGGCATCAAATGAGAAAAAATGCCATTTTCACCAAAAAAAAAGATTTTCAAAAGCTGGGCGCAGAGATTTTCACCAGTTAGACAGTTGTAAGGAAATATTTAAGAAAAAGGAGCGATTTCATGCAAGAAACATTTACAACCAGTGTGTTACAGGAAGAGGGAATGCAAGCGACGGGTATTCGCGTTCCGGCTGATATCATCCCTTTGTTTGGGATGGGTAAAAAGCCAAAAGTCAAAGTAACAATCAATGGTTATAGCTATCGCACGACCGTTGCCCCTTATGGCGATGTCTTCATGCTGCCTTTAAGTAAAGAACACAGAACGGCAGCCGGCGTGAAGGCTGGTGAATTAGTCGAGGTTACGCTCGAACCGGATCTGGAACCACGCACGGTGGAGGTTCCTGCAGATTTGGCAGAGGCAATGGCTGGGCAACCCGGCACAAGGGCTGCTTTTGATGCCCTGTCATATTCAGTGCGCAAAGAGTTTGTCCGCCAGGTGGAAGATGCCAAAACACCGGAGACACGAGCCCGCCGAATCGGCGTGGTGGTGACGAAGCTTACTGGGGGATAATAAATCAACCGAAAATTCGTTCTTTTCTCGGATAATTATCAATTTCTAAGTTTTAACACGATCGAATCGCGTTCCGCTTTCGATTGGATTAATGCGATGATTTGCTCAATTTTTGACTTAGAATCGCTATTCTGTGGGCTGTTAATAGTTTGAATTTCCCGCAAAATTTCTTTCAGACGGACCAGTGAAAGTAGATTGACAGCGATATAGTAAAAGTTTTTTCTTCTGCCATCGTTGTAATTGCGGATCAGGTATTCCAGAATTTCGACTTTTTCATTCAATTCCAGTTTGTATTGCTGTAGTCCTGCTGTTTTGGCCAGTTCAAAATCTGTAAGCACATTCTGATAGGTGATAAATGAGTCTTTGTCACTTTGCTTTTGATATTTTTCACAGGGATAGGATGAACAAAGAAAACAATATTCAACCAGGTCGTGCTTTTGATTACAGGTGATGACTGTGCAGCTTGGATGTTTCAAGTGAAAATCAGCACCACCACAACCGGGGCATTTGGAATCACCTTCGGTCTGGTAACGCGGACAAAGCCCGCAATTGAGCCCGCACAGCGAGAATAAGGGATAGTCCCTTGCATATGGTTTCATTTATTCCTTTAATTGGCACAGGCGTACTGATGTAAAATCCAAACCTTTATAACCATTACTTTACATTATTTTTGAAAAATAAAAATGTTTTTTGAAGCCGGGACAATTGTGCCTGAAAGGTATTGGGACTGAGAAGAGCGCTTTGGAAGAAGAATTTATTCGAAAGGAGTTTTACTCAAGCCCGGATTCTTTTATACAACACAACAAATCCGAGCTTC
>CAZPIM010000198.1:1708-3023 GCA_964586385.1 uncultured Anaerolineaceae bacterium | reverse complement strand
TCCTTGCTCGTGATATCATCGGAGGGTTATTCCATTCCAGTCTGCAGGGTGAAAATGCCTGACTTGACCCTTCCCATCATCCTTATTCTATTCGCCGGGGGATTTTTATCTGGCTTTGTCGATTCCATCGCAGGTGGCGGGGGCATTATTTCTGTTCCAGTCCTGCTTTCGATCGGATTGCCGCCTCATTTTGCCCTGGGGACAAATAAGCTTCAATCATCATTTGGGAGTTTAATTGCCGCCTTAAATTACACGCGCGGCGGTCTGGTAAAGTTGAAAGATCTAGGGTTGGGAATCCTGTTTACTGCCATTGGCGCAGCCACAGGGACTTTAACCATTCAGTTACTTTCACCGGACTTATTAAAAATCATTATTCCGTTCATGCTTTTAGCTGTTTTCATTTTTATGTTATTCTCCAAAGATCTGGGAACAAAAGATCACCAGCCACGCATGAAAGAGAAACTTTTCTTTCTGCTTTTCGGATTGTTGCTGGGGTTTTATGATGGTTTTTTTGGTCCTGGCACCGGTAGTTTTTGGATCCTGGCGTTCGTGCTGTTGCTCGGTTACAACATGAAAAAAGCCACCGCATCCACCAAATGGGTAAATTTCACCAGTAATATCGTCGCCCTTATCTTTTTTGCAATTGGCGGAAAGATATTGGTCGTACCCGGGTTGATAATGGCGACCGGTCAATTTAGCGGTGCTTTTTTAGGCTCCAAATTAGTTTTGCGATCCGGAGTGAAATTTGTACGCATTTTTTTCTTGCTGGTCACAGCCGGAACGATTTTACGATTGATTTACACCACGATTTTTCCGTAGAATCATTGGTTTTTTTACTGAAAAATGCTTACCCGGCGATACTGCCGCCTATTAGACTACCAATTCCAAAGGTGACCGCTGCCGCAATCAATCCAAAGATGACCATCCGCATGCCCGAAAAAAGAACCGGCTTGCCGGTAAAGAGCGTGATGATGGCTCCAAGCCCGAATAATCCCAGAACACTCAGACCGATACTAACAAAAACAGCAGTCATACCGGATAAAAATGTGAATGGAATCACCGGAATAATGGCTCCAATGGTAAACAGAACAAAGGATGTCAACGCCGCTTCCCAGGCGGATCCGCCTAATTCTTGTGGATCTACGCCCAATTCTTCCTTCGCCAAAGTCAAAACGGCACTTTCCTTATTTTCGAGAATTTGATCAGCTAACAAGCGCGCCTGTTCCGGTTTTAAGCCCCTGGCTTCATAGATCAAAGCCAATTCTTCAGCCTCTTCTTCCGGAGCATTCTCAATTTCCTCTTTCTCAACCTCAAT
>CAZPIM010000198.1:0-1608 GCA_964586385.1 uncultured Anaerolineaceae bacterium | reverse complement strand
GTCTGCCAACTTGGTTTGAAATCCGGCACCGGTTGATTTGCTTCTTTTAGCTTTGTTTCCCAAACATAGGCATGTTTGATCTCCGTTGCTGCGATGCGGCGATAAACTTCTGCCAGGCGAGGATCTTTTTCCAGTTCAGCCATCGTGTCATAAAGCAATGAACTATTCCATTCATCCAGATAGAATTTTTTCCATTCCTCAAATTTTTTCATATCAATTCCCTTTAACGAATTTATGCCTTTTGTATTTACGATTTATCATAGTCCGGTTTGACGAAATCATCAATCAATTTTTCTTTTCCTTGAAAAATTGAATTGGAAAGACGCGGAAATAAATTCAGATTCTATTGATTCAAAACAAATAAATGTGTAAGATAAGAAAAATAATGCTTTTTTTATCTTATTTGTAGTATATTTCACAATCAATTATTAATGCACTGTTCCTGTCCAATTTCAATAAACAACCGAGGAGAGAAACATGATTACGGTCAAAAATTTAATTCAAATGAAAGGTAGCCAACTATGGTTCATTCGACCGGATGCAAATGTTTTGCAGGCATTGGATTTAATGACTCAAAAAGACATTGGCGCATTACCTGTGCTTGATGAAACAAAATTGGTGGGAATTATTTCAGAACGAGATATTGTGCAGATGCTTTCGGATGCTAAGGCATTTTACCCAGAAGAAACCATTGAAAAGTACATGACCCGCGAAGTCATCGTAACCAACCTGGATACGACAGTGGAAGAATGCATGACATTGATGACAAATTATCATATTCGCCATCTTCCAGTGGTTGAAGAAGGTAAATTAATCGGGTTGATTTCGATCGGTGATGTGGTCAAATCGATTATTTCCGACCGTGATGACATGATCAATAATCTTGAAGATTATATCGTTGGGCGTGGTTACGGACATTAATTTCTCAATCGATAAAAAATTAAGTCAATTATCTAAAATGACAGGCTTTGATTTGCGGAAAATCAATTCGCTTTTCAACTGTATCTGCCCGCTCAAATTTCCAGGTTTGTGGTAAAACTAAATAAGAGAAAAAATTAGTTCTACTTTCAAGGAGTCGAATTAAAGTGAATATTGAACTGCGGCCTGTGACAAAATCAAACTTTGAAGCCATCATCCAATTAGAAGTAAGTCATGACCAGCAACATTATGTTGCCAGCAATTTGTACTCCATTGCTGAATCCAAGGTGTTTCCGGAATGTATCCCGCTGGCAATTTATGACGGTAACCGCCCAGTTGGATTCCTGATGTATGCCTTTGATAATAAAGACGACTCTTACTGGGTTTGTCGCTTGATGGTCGATCGGTACTTTCAAGGCAAGGGGTACGGTAAAAAAGCGATGCAAATCGTCATTGACGAAATCCGTAAAAGACCGGATATCAACCTGATCAAATTATCGATCGAACCTGGCAACTTGTCTGCCGAAAACCTCTACCGTAGCCTCGGATTTGAAAAAACCGGTGAATTGGTTGAAGGCGAAGAGGTTATGTGCCTCTACTTCGACAAAAATTCCTGAAATTTCTGTATAAAATTGGGAAAACAAAAATCTCCATCCGTTTTTTCTGTTGGATGTTGAACCACATGTCAAA
>CAZPIM010000197.1:0-3101 GCA_964586385.1 uncultured Anaerolineaceae bacterium | reverse complement strand
TCGGTGGAATGACAGATATCATTGAAGCGCAACGAAGGGCAAATAAAGTTATTACACTTTAAGACCCAAACGTAACCATTTTTATTGCAAGCTTTGATTAACCAGGATTTTACTCAGGCCATTTTAGAAATGCCAAAGTTTATCCACCGGTCATGATGGACACAAGGGTTAACCGATCGCCATCCCTCGGATGTTTGTCCATTTCAAATACAGGAGAAGTCATCTCATCGTTGATGATAAATAAATTGGAAGAAAGAAAATTTCTTCGGTCCGGATTAATGAGTATGTTAACCAATTCGGGGTAATCCGTAGCCAGGTGTTCTACAACATCGTGATAGGTTGTATTTACTGGAATTCTTAGGTCAATCATTCCTTTTTCTGCAATTGATTTTGCGATTCCGGTTAATTCAATCTGAATTGTAATAAATTCTTCTATCCTGGTCATGATCAATCCTTCAAAAAAGAATAGCAAGAATTAACCGACAAGGCAAATAATATCCTTATAAAAGTGGTTTACTTAAAGCCGAATATAAAAAGAATAAAACCAGCGGATGGGCCCACCCACCAGTAATCTTTCACGAGTTGTGGAACATTGAGATCGGGGGAGTTTTTTACAAGCACACCTGCCATCATTAATACGATCGCAATAACAATTATTATCCAACTAGCCACTTCAATGCTGGGAACATTCCTTTTTTGTTCCTGTTCGCGAATCAAATCTTTCTGCTTTTTCCCCTTTGGCATTGCCATAATATCTGCCAGATTTTGTTTCGCAAGGCGACGTTTTTTTCCTCGAATCATAGCGATACGAAAATAAAATAAAATTGCGGCTACAGCAGTGATGACAAATCCCGGTTCAAATTGAAACTTCATGTAGTGGTTCTCCTTAACTATTACTTCCAAACAGTCTCATAAACTTTTTGATAAAAAGCATCCAAATCCGGCACTTCCATTCCTTCACCATAACGCAGGAAACGTGCACGGGGGGTAATTTCTCCGAAGTAAGTTCCGGTGGAACTACGTTCTTTTGGCACATATTCGAGAACAAAGACCCGCGTATTGGAGAGTCGCACAAACCATCTTTTTTGAGGTGTGCGCACACAAGCCATTAAATATACCTCATTGAAATGTTTAGGTGTTGGCAATGTGATTAAAACGATCTGGGATTTCTTTTCAGGGACTTCACGTAATTCAAATTTTGTTCCCTCAAAACCCTCATTTTTATCATCATCCAACCGGATACTCATATGATCCCACCAGTATTCTAAAAACTTTAGTCCGTCTCTGGTCAGATATTTGAAAAAATCTTCTGTCTGACTGTGAAATATTACCGGAAGAGTCTCGAATGTATAGTTAAAATGTACACTTCTGTTTTTATCCATGGACTAAATTCCCTCAGCTGATTTTTGATCCAGGAAATTTTCAATAAAACTTCCAAAATCGTTTGGAGTTCGACCTAATAGCCAGGTCAACTGATTACAATTTCCCAGAAAATCATATTTTTCGTAATATTCGAACATTTTTAATAATGTAGTAACTGCAAAATCTGGCATGAGTTGCGCGCGCACCATTTTTTCCCATGCGTTCCGGTCTAATGCACTGGCTACAATTTCTTTTCCACTCTTTTTACTGATTATTTCAACAATCTGTTCTGCCGATAATTGCTCACAACCACAAAGCTGGTAGGTTGCATTGATGTGAGAATCATTGGTTAATACTTTTATTACAACCTCTGCCAAATCATTTAGATCAATCATACTCGAACGCGCTTTAATAGAATATGGAATCTCGTATATGCCATCCCGCATCATTTTTTCCCAATATCCAAGTATATTTTGCATATAGGCGGCTGGTTGAAGAATGGTAAATGGAATATTGGATTGTAAAAGTTTTTCCTCAACCCGCATTTTATGCCAGTGATGCGGCATCGCTTCTACTTGTGGGTGTAGAACTGAATGATAAACAAATTGTCTGCAGTTATTTTTTCTGGCAGCTTCAATCATGTATTGACCGATCATTTCTTCATCAGGACTCATGTTCGGGCAAATATGATAAACCTGTTCTGTCCCCTGAAAAAACGTGTTAACCGCATAAGCATCACGCAATTCTGCGATCATCACTTCAGAGGCTCCAAGGCGGATTAATCCATCTACCTGGGTTTCATTTCTGACGACCGCTCGGACGGAAAGACCTAAATCCGCCAATTTTCTCACGATAGTTTTTCCGGTTTTTCCGGATGCACCCGTAACGAGAATCAAATCATACTCCTTATTCCAAAATCTCTCATTCCAAAAACCCGGGTTTTTACCGAAAATAGTTTTTCGACAAAAAGCTGGAGTCTTGAATTTGATTTTTCCTGAATACTCCCGACGCCAGAGCATAGACGTCGGGAGTATTGTGGTGGTGACAGGTATGCAAACCTGCTCTTCTTAGATTACATACCTGCCAAAAAAATGTTTTTAGTAAAATTAATCTTTCAAAACGTTTTCGCGTACTACTGGTGGTTTCCAGAGGAGAAGTAATAAGTTCAAGAGGATACCAACAACAGCACCGGTTGCGATCGCCGGCCAACCATTGGGGAATAAACCTTGTAAAGCTGGGATCGGTAAGAAGCCACCGGGGAATCCAATGTTTCCACCAATACCAACGATTAAGATAATAGCACCAATAGCCAGTTGAGAAGGATCAAACAGGTTGACTCTCTCAGACATCATAAGGGCAATACCTTGCATACCAATGACACCAAATAAGTAGATGGATAAACCACCACTTACAGCGGTTGGGATGGTAGAAACAAGATCTGCCAATGGGCCGATGAAGCCGAGCAACATGGAGATTGCACCTGCAGTGATCAAAACTGGGCCGGAGTAGTTCCGGGTGATGACCATCAAGGAGTTGTTTTCGCCATAGTTGGTACCTGCGGTTGAGCCGAAAATACCATTGACTAAGTCATTGAGTCCATCGAGCATCATATTGAGGCCGATGTATTTGCTCAAACCATAGCGCGGCACACCCTTTTCGTCTGCCAGATGATCTACATACAGACTGATCTGATAAAGATGAGCGGTTGATTCTGGAATGGTTGCAATAGCCATAATACC
>CAZPIM010000196.1:0-3101 GCA_964586385.1 uncultured Anaerolineaceae bacterium | reverse complement strand
TTCCCCACTCGATATCATAATATCCTAACCACACATAACGATGAAATCTAGACGGCATTCACAAGCAGAGATGGTGCGTTGGCAACGCACCCTACATTGGATCACAATATTGTTCCCATCACTTCCCCACTCGATATCATAATATCCTAACCACACATAACGATGAAGACTTGACCATTCCCAATTTCTAACCGCATTCACAAGCCTGTGTTTCTCCGGAAGGTAATGTATGTAATTGAGCAAAGATGGTGCGTTGCCAACGCACCCTACTGTGGGACGATTCCCTCAAACAGAGTATAGGTGAAATAGGCGTAGTACCCCGGCTGATCGAGGATAGAATTCGGCGATGTAGGGTTGCAGAGCTGGAGAAATGCGTCCCAGTCTTCCGAAGAAGTTTCGTTTTGTCGCTGACCCCATAACATTTCAAACAGGTCGGTGAGCGCTATCCGTTCGCCCGTTGTAAGCGGTTCCTGCGCCTCACCAACGAACGAACGCACTCTGACTGAATCCAAGCCTGCGTCACGGAACCAACCTGCAATCCGCATAAAGTGCTGCTCGGGCTCGATTCCCTGTAAATAAGGGAGGTACCCGGAGCAGGTGGCATTCAACCGGGCTTCCAGCAAGGGGTATCCGGGTAGAATTTGTTGCCCGCTCCAGCCGGAAATCAATATCCTTCCCCCGGGTTTAACTACCCGCATCAATTCTTTGAGTATAGGTTCCAATTCTCCGGCAGGATAACTAATGCAATCCATGCTCCAAACCCAATCAAAACTATTCGACTCAAAAGGCAAGTGGGCAAACACATCGCCTTCCTGAAATGTGATTCGCCCGGAAAGACCGGTTTCTATTACCAGCTTTTCACCAAAACGCAGCAATTCCGGTTCAATATCCAGGCCAGTAACATGACCTTCAGGTCCGATGGCATCTGCCAGCCATAGCGTTTGTAATCCTATCCCACAGCCAGCATCCAAACCCTGGCTAGCGCGCGGTAGTTGGATTGCGCGAAGCATGGATTGCAGGACAGGCTGCCGCAAGGGTTCGGCTTTCAATAAGGATTGGATGTAATTACTTGTGTCCAAGACTTGCTCTCCTTCTCGCAATGCGTGAATTAACGAAGCCTATGTTTGTTTTTTATGGAAGGCAATCCGATTTTATGAATTAAGGTAGTCTTTTAACTTCTCCAGGGCTTCCGGAAAATTTTCCCTGCCAAACCCCAGTCGGAAATGCTGGTTGTCAAAATCGTAGACCGTAGCCGGCAGAAGCATAATATTCGCCTCTTTGACAACCTTTTGGCAAAATTCCAATGCGTTTTTATTCGCGAGGAGTATTGGGAAACAGATCGTCCCGGCTTTTGGTTTTTGCCATGCAAACGTATCTTGATATTCTTCAAAAAAGCTGTCCAACAATGATAGGTTGCGATGAATTCTTGTCAGATGTCTGGTGATGATTCTATCCTTAGCCCGCAGGCCGATAATGGCCAGGATTTCGCTGGGGGCACTGCTGCAAATGGTAGTGTAGTCTTTGAAAGTAACCATCTTTGAATAGATATTTTTATCTTTCGTAATCACCCAACCAATGCGCACACCTGCCATCCCAAACGTCTTGGACATGCCAAAAAGTGATATGGCTTTATCGTAAACCTCGCAGGCAGAAGGCAGACGGTCTCCCGGATCATATTCCAGGAAGCGGTACATCTCATCCGAAAACAGGTACAAGTCATGCTTTTGGACGATCTCCAGGATGCGTTTAAAATCTTCTTGTGAGGGCAGGTATCCGGTTGGGTTATGTGGAAAATTTACGATCACAAGTCTGGTATCCGGTCGGATGGCTTCCTCAAGAAAATCCGGATTAAATCGCCATCCATTTTCCTCTTTAGGTTCCCATCGGGTCACTTCACATCCCAAACCTTCTGCAATTTCATACAAAGATTGGTAACCGGGAAACGTACAAATAACGTGATCGCCCTTATGTAGAATGGTGTTAAGCGCCAGGTAAATGCCCTCCTCCGGCACGATCACCAGGCATTCTTCGGCAGTGATTCCGGTGTAGAGCCCAGCAATTTCAGCGCGCAAGAGCGGGTTACCCAGCGAATCCGTGTACCCGAGGGTTAAGGAGTCCCACAAGCCCCTGGTTTCATCATCCGCCCAGGATAACAGCTCGCTTTGCGATAGCCCGTCGCAGTCAGAACTCGAAAGCAGGTAGCGGGCAGAAAATTCGTATTGCGCGAAATAGCGTTCCAATTGGAAGGGTTTCAGATCCATCGAGGTTAATTATCGCATGAAATGTTCAATTTTTATAACAGCAAAAATGCCTCTGGCATGGGCAACATGATAATCCCTTTCCAGACCACCATACAAGAGCGCAAAGAGCGGAAAACAGAGAAAACGAATTTCTAATTCTTTGAATTCGCTATCCATTTCGATGAGCAGGTTTGAAAGAAATATGGTATATTTTACAAAGCGTTATTATCATTGAAAAAATCTTTCAAAGCTGGGACGATTAATGAACAAAAACGATTTTCATTCGCCAAAAGCAGGACAGGTAATTGAAACGCCAAGGGGTTACCGCGCATTCATTCCTGCGCCTCTACCTCCTGAAATTTCCTATGACCTTGATCTCGTCCTTTCGCTTTCAAGAGCTGATGCTGCCTTAAGTGAATTGTCCGGGCTTGGACGTCATGTCATCAATCCACACCTTCTTATCGCAGCCTATATCCGCAAAGAAGCTGTGCTTTCCTCGAGAATTGAAGGGACGCGCGCCGGGATTGCTGATTTATTGATCGATGATCTGGAGGCCATGGACAAATCAAGCAGCGAAGATTTGAGTGAAGTTCAAAATTATGTTGCTGCACTGGAATATGGAATTAGCCGATTGAGTTCATTGCCGCTTTCATTACGTCTGGTTCGAGAAATCCATGCCCGCTTGATGGAAGGTGTTCGGGGTGGCGCTTCCACGCCTGGTGAATTTCGGCGTTCTCA
Source organism: uncultured Anaerolineaceae bacterium (assembly GCA_964586385.1). Classification (GTDB taxonomy): domain Bacteria; phylum Chloroflexota; class Anaerolineae; order Anaerolineales; family Anaerolineaceae; genus UBA6170. Next base: position 123 of record CAZPIM010000196.1, on the reverse strand, counting down.
AAATTGGATTGGACCAGCAGGGTCGACTCTCAACGATGCGCCTTATGTTCCACCACCGGTAGATGAAATGATGGAGTGCCTGGCTAAATGGGAGTTATTTCTTCAAGATCGCGAAAGTTTCCC
>CAZPIM010000195.1:0-3233 GCA_964586385.1 uncultured Anaerolineaceae bacterium | reverse complement strand
TTGCCCGTTATGTTATTGCACCCTACATTGACTCTACGATCAAGGAAAAAGAACGTCTGGCTTTTTTTGAAACAATCATCAAAAATCCTTAGAACAAGCTGACATATCCACCTGTCTTGATTTTCTCACTGGTCTGATTACGGTTTTTTTGTGTGCTTTCCAAAAAATCACTATAATATATTTAATCCAGTGAATGGGGTTGCATGCGTAAGTTCTTTTTCACCCTCCGCAGTCGATTAATGCTGATCATTATTCTTACTTCCATTCCAGGCATCCTGCTTTTATGGTTGACCGGTCTGGAACAGCGTCAACAAGCCATTCAGGACGCCCAGGACGAAGTCCTTCATCTTGGCAAGGTTGCAACAAAAATGCAATCCGAATTAATTTACAACGCCAGGTCCTTTCTGGTGACCATTGCCCATCTCCCGACCATCCGCATCGGTGATATGGAAGGTTGCAACGATATTTTAACCCACCTGATTGGCGAACATTTTAATTATTACTCTTCCTTTTATGTGGCGGATTTAAAAGGTAACATCCTTTGCAGCCCACCCGGAATGCACACACCCCCAGATTTTGATGAATGTAATCACTATAAAACATTAATTCAAGCCACCGATTTTATTTTCAGCGGTTATCACATCTGCCGTAACACGGGTAAATCCGTTTTTTCGATCGGTTATCCGATCTATGATATGCAGGATAACCTGGCATTTGTCACAAATGTCAGCCTGGATTTAGTCTGGTTTTATGAGTTCGCAGGTGATATTGCTTTACCGCAAGGATCTGAATTGGTTGTGTTGGATGAGAAAGGTATTATCCTTTCACATTATCCGGATAATGACCGCTGGCGTGGCACACCACTCTCAGACCAGACTGCATTGCGGACCATATTTGAAAGCGGTGAAGGAACCATTACCGGACCGAACCTGACGGGAGATCAAACCCTTTACGCTATCAGCACGATTGAAGGAACGGACCAAAAAATTTATGTCGCACTGGGGATACCCACGAGTGTCGCCTTTGCCAAAGCAAACCAGACTCTGAGACGTAACATGATCATCCTGCTGGCTGTCATGGCCGGTGTTTTAGCGACCATGTGGTTGCTGGGTGATGTGCTGATTGCCAAACAAGCCCGTACCCTGGTGCAAACCACTAACCAACTCGCCCAGGGTGATCTCACGGCACGCACCGGTATCAACTACAATCAGGGCGAATTAGGTCTTTTGGCAAAGTCGTTTGATGAGATGGCGACCGATCTGGCAAACCGGGAAGCGGAACGCGAAAAAAACATCCTCACATTAAGTGAATATGCCCGCAATCTGGAGCACTCCAACGAAGAACTGCGCAATTTTAGCAATATTGCCTCGCATGATCTACAGGAGCCGCTGCGAAAAATTCAAACCTTTGGTGAAATGCTGCAGGAACGGCATAAAGATAGCCTGGACGGACGTGCCGCCGATTTGATTCAACGTATGCAGGACGCAGCCTCGCGCATGCAGGTACTATTGAATGAGATGCTGAACTACTCACGCGCCACCATTCGCGCCAAATCTTATAAAAATGTAGATTTAAATCTCGTAGTTAAACAGGTACTCAAGGATCTGGATTTTAAAATCGAACAGAAAAAAGCCAAAATTGAGGTGTCCGCATTACCAACCATCGAGGCAGATCCATTCCAGATTAACCAATTGATGCAGAACCTTGTAAGTAATGCGTTAAAGTTTCACCAGCCGGAAAAAGCACCGGTCATTCATATTTACAGTCCTTATCCCAAATGTGATACGGATCCACAAGGTATGTGCGAAATTCGGGTACAGGATGAAGGCATCGGTTTTGAAGAAAAATATCTCGAGCGTATTTTCCAACCCTTCCAGCGCTTGAATGGCCGCATGGATTATGATGGCGCAGGTATGGGTTTGACAATCTGTCGCAAGATTGTTGATCATCATGGCGGCAGCATCAATGCACATAGCATACCCGGAAAAGGAACCACCTTTATTGTCCTGTTGCCCAAAAAACAAACCCAGGAAAGGCAAACAAACCCATGAACGACAAATTTAACGCAAAAGTCATTTTACTGGCGGAAGACGACCCGGATGATATTTATTTAATCAGTGAAGCCATTGTCGAATGTGGATTAGAGACGAAGCTTTTTGTTGTGGAAAATGGTGAAGAATTGCTGGATTACTTGTACCAGCGCAAAAAATATCAGGATCCGGAGCTTTCCCCGCGTCCGGACTTAATTCTGCTGGATCTGAATATGCCCCTCAAAGACGGCCGCGAAGCCCTGGAAGAAATAAAGCGGGACGCAAAATTGCGCCTGATTCCAATTGTGGTGTTAACCACCTCTAAATCGGATGAGGACCTGCAAAGCACCTATGAGCTGGGTGCCAGCGGTTTTATCACCAAACCACCCAGTTTCAGCAGTTTACGCGAGACAATCTGTAAAATCGGTAGCTATTGGTTTACAACCGTTCAATTACCCGACGAGCAGGAATAAATGCAGGTAATTTAAGATCACATGACAGCTGAGCAAATGGGTCAGGATTCTTCCACGGGTTGCTGCACCTGCATGGTGCGCATGGCAATATCCGCCTGGCTGAGTAAGGAAACCGCTTCCATACTATCTTTCGGATAGATGCTGTAACCGATCACCAGCCGGACGCGAATGCGCATCCCGTTGACCAGGATCGGAGCGCCAACCGTACGCATAATTTTTTCAGTAATCATCGGGATAACTGCCGGATCCTTGATTTCCTCCAGAATCAGGCTGTATTCATTCTCACCCAGAATTGCCACTGTATCACTATCCCGCACACTACCCACCATCCTGCGTACCAGGTGCTGCTGGATCACTTTCCGTGTTTCCACGTCATAGACACCATGTATCGGCAATGAGATGGACACAACGCAGACTGCACACATCATTTGTGCCCGTCCCATGCGTGCCAGCGTGTGGCGCAGGCGGTCCATAAACAATGGCCGTGTGGGAATATGGGTGACCGGATCGTATAACTGGCTGGTGGTCGGCAAACCGGCGGGGAGATTGACTGGTTGGGTCGGTGCATCCGAGCTGGCTAGGCGACCGGTATCGATTTTCTCAATCGGGATCCCGCTTTTGATCTGTTCATACAACTGCCTTGTTTCTGCAGCCGGTTCGATTCCGAATTCACGCTCGATGATGGATTTGCAAAATTCATACTGCTGCAAAGCGGCATTACGTCGCCCGG
>CAZPIM010000194.1:0-3242 GCA_964586385.1 uncultured Anaerolineaceae bacterium | reverse complement strand
GACAAAGCTACACGAAAAATAATCGATGCCTCCGGATATGGCCAATATTTTACACACCGCACCGGTCACGGACTTGGGATGGAAGGCCACGAAAGCCCCTATATTTTTGCTGAGAATCAATTGCTTCTGGAAGAGGGCATGGTATACACCGTCGAACCCGGGATTTATCTTCCCGATATCGGTGGAATTCGGATCGAAGATAATGTCGTGGTAACGAAAAACGGAAGTAATTCACTCACCAATATGGATAGAACACTCAAAATTATTGGGTCATAAAATGAGCACGAACATTCCATGAATCGCAGCCTCAAACTCGTCACCATTTCACTATTCGCCTGGGGCGTCGGCGAAGGAATGTTTCTACTATTCCAACCAATTTATTTGCTGGAACTTGGAGCTGATCCAATAGCTATCGGATCAATTCTCGGCGGGATGGGATTCATGTTGACAATCTCACAAATTCCATCCGGCTATCTTGCAGACCGATTTGGTACCAGACCTATCATGTGGGCATCCTGGATTTGGGGAACGTTGGCTGCATTCGCTATGGCCATGGCAAATTCGTTGGAGTTATTCATTATTGCTTTATTGTTATATGGATTGACAGGTTCTGTCCTGGCACCAATGAATTCTTATATTACTTCCATGCGTGGTGACTGGACTGCCGAACGGGCACTCACCTTTACATCTGCCTCTTTTCACTTGGGAGCAGTGATTGGTCCCACATTGGGAGGATTTCTAGGCCAAAAAATTGATTTAAAGGTCATTTATCTTTTTGCGGCGATTCTATTTGTCGTCTCAACTATTCTGATTGTCTTCGTAAAAAAACCGAACGTTGAAATTCATCATGATCCTGGCAAAAGCACCAACATTCTGCACAACCTGCCGTTTTTAAAATTGGTTGGGATGGGTTCGATCGCAATGTTCTTTATGCTTTTTACCCAATCATTTACTCCTGTTTTTCTTGAAAATGTTCGTTCCATAAACCTGTTGCAAATCGGATATCTGGGAACCTTAGGAAGTTTAGGTAATGTCATTCTGGCTCTTTCGCTTGGTCATCTTAGCGCAAGAATAGGATATCTTGTTAGTATTCCTTTCGCAATCCTCTTTCCGCTATTCATTTGGAAAAGCACCGGATTTTGGGGTTATGGGTTTGCATACTTTATGTTTGGCGGTTATCGATTAGCACGCAGCATGTTGCTGGCATTAGGTCGCAATTTTATCCACAGCAAAGAGACAGGTCTGGCATTCGGAATTATTGAAACCGCGAATGGAATTGCGTCGATACTTGCACCGCTCATTTGCGGAATCATATATAATCAAAATCCGGAGCAAATTTTTAAAATCGCTCTGGTAGGGATGATTCTGGTTTTCCTGCTAAATTTATTCTTCTTGCCGAAAAATAAAAATCTGGAGAATACAATATGAGCATTACCATCACAGCATTCACAATCGGACCGATGGGGAATAACAGTTATTTACTTGCAGATTCGCAGCAAAAAATCGCTGCCATTGTCGATCCTTCTTTTGGAAGTAAGAAGGTGATGGATTATTGTGAAAAAAATCAATTAAAAATCACCGACATTTTCTGTACACATGCTCATTTCGACCACATCGCAGGGATAAATGAAATCTCTGAAAAACTGGAAAAAGATGTGAGGATTTGGTTGCATGTTGATGATTTACCTCTATGGAAAATGAATGGCGGAGCGGATTATTTCGATTTTCCATTTCAAATTTCCTGCCAACCCACCAATTTTGTCTCGCATCTGGATCAGATAACATTTGGTAGTGATCAGATGGAAGTACGCCTTACGCCAGGTCATACACCAGGGCATGTCGTTTATTATCTCAAATCTCAAAATATTGTCTTTAGTGGCGACCTGGTTTTTCGGCAAAGTGTCGGCAGAACCGATCTGGAAGGGGGTAATCATCTGATATTATTACAAAGTATTGATTTGCAAATTAAGAATTTACCGGATGAGACGCGATTATTGAGTGGGCACGGTCCGGAAACAACCGTCGGATTCGAAAAGAAATACAATCCTTTCTTTTAAAAAGAAGATTATGATCAATAAATCGGGGAAAAATCAGTTATCCATACCAGAGCTTTTGCCAATCCTCTTTTTCGTCGGCAGGATACTTCTTTTTCTGGCATTAATACCGGATGACTTGCATGGGTTTGGTGATTTTCCGATCTATTTTGACATTGCAGCTTTACCGGGCTTGCCTTTCTTTAATTATTGGGTGGAATATCCCCCCATTTATGCCTGGACTATTGCATTAATATCTTTATTGTCTGCAGGCAATCAATTCATTTTTGATTTCATTTTGTATCTGCTCCTCACGATTGCCGGTTCTGTCAGCATTTGGCTGATAGGGAAAATATCCGGGATCATTTATCCGAAAGAAAAAGATACAAACTGGCGAGTAATTTTATACTTCGGATTCCTTTCATTTATTTCTTATAGCTGGTGGTATTTTGATCTCATACCGGTTGCGTTGATGCTTTTGGCGATGTATTTCGCATTACAAGGAAAAGATGTACACACCGGCATCTGGTTGGGCATTGGAATTCTAACAAAATGGTTCCCATTCCTTTTGTTGCCAGCCATATTTTTGTTCAAAAGCCGGAGGAGTTTTTTCAAAATCGCAGGTATTGCAGTTGGTTTGACAATTCTTGTGTGGGGAATCCAAATGATCGTTTCACCAACCATGACGTTAGCCAGTCTGCAATCACAACCGTCCAGGTCATCCTGGCAAGCCATTTGGGCGTTAATTGATGGCAATATGAACACCGGGGCATTTGTCCCAATGGAAGAAAGGGTCTGGCCGGAAGCAGCCACGTTCCCGAGAGGTAATCCCTCAAAAATCTCAAGTTGGTTGACTTTGTTGGTTTTTGGTGGATTAGGTCTCTGGATTATGCTGAAAGCAAAAAAAGTTAAATCCCAGGCTTTTGTATGCATGATCGGAATCACGTGGGCATTGTTCCTGCTCTGGTCAATTGGCTGGAGTCCGCAATGGATTCTGTATGTATTGCCAATTATTGCAGCAACATTGCCATTCAACCAGGCTTTTCTTTTTATGATCGGCTTGAGCCTGATCTCGTTGATCGAATGGCCGTTTTTACTCTCCCACCGGATTTTTGAAGGTCTATGGATCATCGTTCCCATACGCATGTTGCTTTTTACTGGCATGATATTGCAATGGTATAAACTAATATTTAAGAAGTCGAAATAGCC
>CAZPIM010000193.1:0-3290 GCA_964586385.1 uncultured Anaerolineaceae bacterium | reverse complement strand
GAACGCGCCATCACGCAAATATCCCCCTCACCTGCCTGCACCACATCCACTGCTACCACCAAACCGCCATCCGCTTCCAAATGTTTATTTAACGGTTGAACGATCAATAGCTTCAAGCCTTCCATGCCGGTATATTTACTGGTGCAGATTGCTGTGCCTTTGACTCTGGCAAATTTCATGGTTACTTCACTCCGGTACTGCTCAATACACGATCAATAATTCGATCCAACATATCGACGTCCACCCGGCCACCCAGACGGTTCAAAACCGCCGAGCGAATTCGTTCTTTTACCTCCGCGCTGATGGCAGGTTTCGGATTCTGGCAGGTGTCTTTGCAGTCACACGGCTTCGCATCCACAGGGCTGACAGCGCTCCCCAATTGCTGCGACAAATATGGCCGGATGGGTGCACTCGGATTTTTCGCATCCACCTGAATTAACGTCAGACCCAATCGTCTGGCTTTTTCATAAGCCAATTCTGTCAGTGTGACGCAATCGTTGATCTCCAGCGAAGTCACCCCGCTTTTGACCATATCTTCAATATCATGTTCGGTATAGAATTTTCTCGCCATATACCTCTCCAAATAATCGATCTAGCCGGCTTTACCATCCAGCGCTTCCAGGGCATTCACTGCTGCATCTCTGGCGGAAAGTATTTCAGACTCGGATCCACTCAACCACATACGCCCAAATCGCCCAACGGAAGAAATATGAATTACCTTGATGCTGGCTTTTTTCTCTGCCTCATTGACTGCATAATTGATATAGGCAGCCGGCTGGCATTCCAAGACCAATAATGTCTCTCCCGGAACCAACATGGAACCGCGGCGAAAACGATTTAAAAGCTGGACCTGGTAAGGATCCACCCGAGTAATGACCTGAATCGAGACCACCTCTGGTTTGATCCGGTCTTCAACTTTCAAACCCAATCGTTGCAAGACCACCTCACCTGCAGTCAAAACAGCAGATTGGTTGGGAGAATGAACTTCAAACATACCAAATTCGCGTTCCACAATTTGAGCACCCGGTCTGGCTTCGGTCGCTTTAACTGCGATATCAACCACCCGAAAAACTTCATTTCCGGGAGCCATTTCCACATATAAGGCCGCCATTCCTTCGGTAGGCAAATCACCTTGCGTAATGGTACCCACAAATGCTGCATATTGGGGTTGCATGCGATCCAGGTAACAATAACAACGCAGAGAAAAATCATCTCCCATGGTCTACTCCTTTAAAATTCTAATTTTCGTAAAGATCATATTTAGCCAAGCCTAAAGGTGTAACAAAAGCAGGTCGCGGAGAAACCCTCGTAGGTACCCCGGTATATTCCTGAATCACTTCCGCCATGCCCGGGAAGGCTGAGGCACCACCAACCATGGTGATTTGATCCACCTGGAAATCCTGAATGTGCCTTAAAACAATACTACCCACTTTTTCCATCACCGGACGCACGAGTGGAAACAAACGGGACTGTTCTTCCGGAATAATTTTTAGCAATTCTGCCTCTTCAAGGCTGATACCTAATGAACCGGCAATCACCAGAGAAAAGTGCGTTCCGCCGGTCGCTTCATCGGCGCTGTGAATGATTTTACCATCCCGAATAATCGCCACTCCGGTTGTCCCTCCCCCCACATCCACAATAACTCCATTTTGTAAACAGAGAATCTGGTTGGCTGCACTGGGTTCGTCGATTAATTGCGTACAATCCATTCCGGCTGCCTGAACAACATTTGCGGTTGCACGAACCTCCACTTCCGCTACGCCAGGTGGATAACCACTGACAGCATGGGTAAGTTCACGCCCCAATCTGCGTTCGACACGTTTTTTCATGTCTTTCAGCAAATCAGTCGCGCCAAAATAGTCCACAACCAGTCCATCCCGAACGACCTGGGCAAATTGCCACTCACCAACCAGGGGTCGGTTAAGCTCATCCAAAACAACCAGAACCAGATAAGCCGTGCCGAGATCCACACCTACACGCAACCTTCCATTGGGTATCTCTGCCAGAGGTGGTGCGCTTTGGGATTGGTCGCGGTGAAGAATCACCGCAGCAGCATCTTCCAAATATTGTTCGAGGGTGATCGCAGCCAAAGAATTTGGTATTTGCGTCACATTCTACCTTTCATTGAGTCGAAAGGATTAGGATTTGGAAGTCGTACGGCCGCTAATTTGACCTTTGGTGTTCTGGGGCAAAATCATTTCCACATCAGTATGTGGTCGTGGAATGACATGCACGGAAACCAATTCACCAACACGCTTGGCAGCTGCGGCGCCGGCATCGGTTGCTGCTTTTACAGCCCCAACATCACCACGCACCATCACGGTCACAAATCCGCCACCAACATATTCTGAGCCAATCAAAACAACATTGGCTGCCTTCACCATTGCATCGGCGGCCTCAATTGCGCCTACCAAACCACGGGTCTCCACCATTCCTAACGCGATCAGAGCAGTATCTAAAGCCATTTTCTTATCCTTTCATTGATCCTTAATAGGTTATTTGATTAATATTTCTTTGACAATATCACGCACAATTCTTTCAATATCGATCGGGTCTAAACCCTGTGATCCGGCTGTATTTCCAGCCAATCCACCATTCATTTCTGCAATTGGAGGCGCTTGTAACTCATACGCTAGACGCTTGACGTTGTACATGTGATGCACCGTTATATTATCGCCTGTGATGGCTCCGCCGACTCCACCAGAACCCAATGTCAGGGATGGCATGACACCGGTCGTATATCCGATTGCTCCTAATGTTCCCATGGTATTAACCAGAATGCGAAAGACCGGTTTTTCCAGCCCGAATGCCATGATCACCTTTTCGTCCTGAGCATAGATGATCTGGCTATGTCCTCTTCCCCCGAATTGGATCATCGTTATCGAGGCTTCACAACCTTCTTCCCAGTCCGCTACTTCATGCCAGGCCAATACGGTATTCAATTTTTCGTGCGCTAAAAACTCTTCTTTACCGATATGCGCAATCGGTGTTACCAAAATCTTTGTACCGGGTGGGATCGAAAAACCGCAATAGGATGCGATAAAGGCAGCCGATTTCCCCACCAATGCGGTATTAAAACTGGCATCTGCATTGAAAATAGTTTTTCTGAGGATATTCGTTTGCTGTTCATCGCAAAAATAAGCACCTTCCCGAATCATCAATTCCTTCAATCGGTTGGCGATGGGTCGATCTGGTAACACACATTGTTCGGTGGCACAAATCGTTGAATTATCAAATGCTTTTGAAGTCACGATATAGCGGGCTGCTTTTTCAATATCCGCACTGCGGTC
>CAZPIM010000192.1:0-3323 GCA_964586385.1 uncultured Anaerolineaceae bacterium | reverse complement strand
TCATGAACACCGAAAGACAGCCCGTTTTGGGCAAAAAATTCAAAAACCTCGCGATAATGCGGCGCTGAAAGCCTGGTAAAGGTGCAGATTACCCCTGGCTGCAGCCCGTTTCGCCGGGCGATTTCGATACCATTCATGGTTCGCGTAAAATAACCTTTGCCACGCTGGGCATCGTTGATCAATTTCGGGCCGTCTAACGAAGTGCCAATGTGGACATCAAAATCCTTGAATATGCCGCAATATTCTTTATCCAACAACCATAAATTGCTTTGAAGGGAGATCTTGAGGGAATTTTGCAATTTGTGTCGCAAAACAGGAAGGTTTTGACGATACCAATCTTTTCCGGCTAACAACGGTTCTCCACCGTGAAATGTTATTTCAATAGATTCTTCAGGGGGAAAATATGCACCAATCCAGTCCAAAGCACCTGCAAAGGCTTTGGTTTGCATAATGGCTCCGTGGTTGGGACCAAAACAATACCGACACTTTGCTTGGCAATTGAGTGAAGGGATCAGCATCAAATGTGAGGGCATATATGCTTACAGTATATAGAGATCGTTGTTTTAATACAATCTGATTTTTTTAATCTACAGGCACAATTTGGGCGATTTCACGCAAAGCTTGTTAAATGTAGAGAGGAAAAACCCACAGCGACACAATTAGATTGATTGTATTTTTTTGTTTCCTGGGATGAAGAAGATCTATGAATATTTGGCCAAAAGAAATCCTCAAATTTTGAGTGCCGGAACAAAACACAATTGGATAAGGATAAATTTGACTTCAGGAAAAAGAAGTAAATATCTTTATTCAATTTTCTCCGCGTTTCGGGTAATCTTGAATTTTCGTTCATGGGTTTGGCTGACACTTGCTTTGGCGGGTAGTGCCAGGATTTACAAAACCAGTTACCCATCCACTCTGCTCTGCTCAGTAGCACAAGTGTGGCACGGATTCAGGAGCATTACTCATACCCTGTTGGGCACGAAGTAACCCGGAGGTCAGTGGCGGGTTAAACCCCGTCCGCTCCCGGCTACCTGAGTGAGACTCTCGAAAAACGAGTCTTTTTGTATTTGCCTTGTAACAACCATAAGAATTTGTGTAAGAGATCTCCCATAAGTATATGGTACGTTTGGAACGCACCTACTTTTTTGTATGGAATTTGTTTTAGGTATCGTCATAAGCAGATGGTACGCCCTACCTACTTGCCAATGGCCATCTGAATGATTAATTTTTCATTCGAATTTGAAGCGCCAGAGAGCGAGCCCAAAGAAAGCCAGGGAATAAGCGATTAAGAGCCCGGCCGGCAAGAGAATGGAGTTAAAGCCCAACCCTCTCATAACTATGTTTTGGAACCCATCCATTGCCCAGGCAGTTGGCAATACATGGCCGATTGCGGAAAAGGCTTTGCCCGCCACATCCAACGGGAACCATGCACCGCCCATGGCAGAAAACAGGAACATGGCTATCAGGCACAAGACGATAACCTGATCTTCCCGTTTTGCAATTGCTCCGATCAAAAGTCCGAATGAGGCAGCCCACAAAGCAAGTGCCACCATCATGACAAGTATTCCCCCGGGTTGGCTAAAATACTGGACACCGAAGACAAATTGACCAAGGAGAACCAGGATTGTTTCCTGAACAAAAACCACCAGAAACATCGCCAGAATATGCCCCCTGATTACCTCTGCCCGCCGAACAGGTGTAGAAAGTAAGCGCTGTAGACACCCCGTCTTACGTTCCAAGACCAGGAGCATGGCTGAGTTGATGAGACCGAAAATTGCGAATTGAACGATCATGCCAGCTGAAGACTGGGTGAAGCCGTTAATTTTTATTCCCGGGTTGCTTGATGCCGTTATCCCGATACCTTGTTCGATTTGTAAAGTCAGTGGAGGAACTTTCCAGGCTGAGACCGCTTTTGTAAAAGCTTGTTGGAAATAAGCCTGGCGGGCAGAGGTGTCAATCAACCCCATCTGGTTCTGGTATGTTTCCAGGCTGATATGAGCGCTTTCGACCGCGCCAAGCAACCTGCCTGTCACAGTGTCCAATGCGGTCACGATCGTTCTGCCTGAGGGTGTACTCTGATCTGCAATTACATCCAGGCTAGCAGGTTGATCCAGAATAATCGCCTCACTGTACCCGGAAGGCATACGAATGACCGCAACCAGCTCGCCTTTATCAACCATCTCGCTTGCCTGCTCAAATGTGGTGCCGTCCAAAAGAACTGGACGGAGTATTTCCGAATGGTTCAATAAGGTTTCGAAACCACTGCTTAATAGTCCGTCAGGATCCTGGTTGATCCACCCGACCGGTAATCGTGGATCCGTCTTTTGGTCAGCACTATAAGTTGGGCTAAAGACAAGACCAAAGAAAACAGTAAATAGCACTGGCATTACTAACAAGAAGAGCGCAGACTTCCAATCTCGCAGAATTTGTCGGATATCTTTTAAGGCTATATCAAGTACACGCATCATAATCCTCCCTGAACTTTACGCAAATCGTTTACGAAAAAGAACCATGCCAATCCCTAGAAAGGCAAACCCCATTAACACCATGACCATTACTGGTATCAAAATTTGTTCTGCACCAGCCCCCGAAAGGGATTTTAGCCAGGCTTGCAAAGCCCATCCTTGTGGCGTCACCAGTGTCACCTTTGTGAAATCCGCTGGAATAGTGGGAATACCGGTGGTGAATAAACCACCCAGCATTCCGGTCAAGGTCATGAACCCACCCAGTACCGGTCCGGTCTGCCGGGAATTCTTGACGAAAGACATCAAAAGTACACCGAATCCTGCCGATGCTACTATAAAGCCGAATGACACCAGGATCACTGTTTCCGGTCGACCCCATTGAATTCCAAATAAAAAGGTTGAAGCCAATAAAAGAATAGCGGTCTGAATACACAGGGTAACGAACACCCCCAGGAACTTACCTCCTAATATCGACCAGAGGCTGGTAGGTGTGGAAAAGATTCTGTCAAGCGTGCCTTGCTCATCTTCGAGGATAATGCTTTCTGCACCATTAGCACCCATGAAAAAAACAAACATGACCAGCATACCCGCCATAATCGGACCAATCAGTGCAGCACCTTGATTACTCGATTGCGCCTGACCGACAGGGGAAACGATGGAAAGGGCAGGTTCTGATTCACCTTTGCCGTGTCCATTGGACTGCAGCCAGGTAGTGTACTGCTGGGCGACGATGTACTGGAGTGAAGAGTCTACTTGGGTGTTGGATGCCTTCCACAGTTCCATGGTTACCTGACTGGCAATTTTTGAGCCTGAAAAACCGTCCATGAAGTGGTTGACCAAATCTTTGACAATGCTGGG
>CAZPIM010000191.1:0-3408 GCA_964586385.1 uncultured Anaerolineaceae bacterium | reverse complement strand
TGACCACGACAAAATGCCAGGGCTGCAGATTGGCACCGTTGGGGGCAGTACCGGCTGCCAGCAGGCAATCTTCGATAATTTTACGATCGACCGATCGATCCGAGAACTGGCGCACAGTCCGGCGTCGCTGCATCATCTGGCGAAAGGATTCGGCGCGCTGGCGCATCTCGGAAAGGGGCAGCTCCTGGTAAGTGGAGAGTGGCTGGTGGGGAAACGGTTTCATCGGGTTAACTCGCTTTCTGATGAACACCCCTGGGGGCATGGTATGAATCAATACATCGGTTTTAAGAGAGAAAGCGGGAAAAATTAAATTTATGTAAAAGGTATGAGAGAAAGTGATATAAGAATAGCGATTAAGAAAATGGTTGGAGAAATGTTCTGTATAGATAAAGTATTACTTAAAGGATTGGAAAAATTCACTCCTCCATAAATCCAGCCGGGGGGACACCCAGCGCCTGAATCAGACGTGCCCAATAGTTGACCTGAGCTGCGGTACTGGCCAGGATGACAATTTCACGCTCGTTAAAGTTCTCCTTGACGCGCTGCATCAGATCTGGCGAAAATTTGAGCGGGGTGGATGAGATGGTACGGGCGTATTCCAGTGCAATCTTCTCGCGTTTGTTGAAGGTTTCCACGTTACAGACCGGGGAAAGTCCCTGTATGGCTGCTAATTCATCCTGTGTGATTTGAAATTGGGAAAATTTGTGGCTGTTCATGTCAATACAAAAAGGGCAGGCAGCACTAAAAGATGCCTGCATTCGCACCAGTTTGAGCATACGGGCAGAAAGTGCTCCATCCTGATGCGCCACCATCGCTTCCATGATCCCGGAAGAAAAAGCGGCTTTGGGGTACCAGGCCAGCAAGCGTGGTGGAAGCAGATCCTTACCCGTGACTCGTTTGGTGATTGACAATCCGATGCGCAGCCAGAACGGTATGTTTTTAGGCGGTGAAATGAGGGTACTCATCGGTCAGCTCTTTTCGATCAGGGTCGTCTGACGATTTTTGAGATTCTGAAACATGCCTTTGGCAACCGTTAATCGTGCTTCCAGTGTTTGCAGTACTTTTTCAACTTGGTGAAAGGCTGACTGGGCATGTTCACGTGAACGGATGATCTTGGACTGCACCATCCAGTCGAACAAAAGGCTATCCAGCCACAGGTCCGCAAAGCGTTCCAGTGGTTCAACTTCGATCGTCAGATCCTCTAATTGGGAAAGGTCTGCCAATTCACGCTGGAATGTGACGAGCTGTATCCTGACCCGGTCGCTTGCATCCCGGGCGGTATCCATGTGGTCATGCTTGATTACAGTTGAAATTAACCCACCGCCAAGCATATCCCAGGTGCCCCAATTGCTGGCTGAATTCAAAGAAGTCAGAACCTCATCCAGACCCTGCCGGACTGTTACGCCGGCTTGAATGGCTTCCGCTATTTCCCGGATTTCAGTGTGGGTCTGCGCCAGACGGTTGCCCATATCCAGGATTTCTGTCGCGTTTTTGTCATCCTGACTTAGAATTAGTTGTTCTTTCTGTTTGAGCAGGTTTTGATAATCCGCTTCGATATGCTGTAATTGGCTGAGTTGCTCTTTCAGATGATCGCGATCGGATTGAAGGGCGTTGAGCATGCGTTTGGCTGCGTGGTACTGCATTTCTGCCACCAGGACTTCCTGTCGTTCTTTTTGGATCTGTTCTTCTTTGCTGCCCAGTATTGTAGCAAATAAAGCTTTTAAACTGAGTTTTTCCAACTGTTCCACATCCTGTTTTTCCTGGTGGAGTGTTTCTTCCAGGGACTCGAACAGATCTTGTTGCTGCGCAAGTTTTTCTACAACTGAAACCAGGTCTTTTTCTAACTTGGTTTTCCATAAACGCTTTTCCGCTAAATCCTGTAACCGATCTTTGATTGTTTTTTCCATTTATCCTCACATTCCAAAAATACAAAAGCTCGTATTTTTTAACAATTTATGTGGAGCTTTCAGACTGAAATCCAATTTTCCGGCATATTGTCTGATATGCCCAATCATCCCAGGCTTCTTTTACGCCAATCCCGGCAAGGTCCAGGTAATTCTTGCAAATCAATCCACCCTGAAAGTAGTCCACCAGATCCCGGACAGCGGATTC
The DNA here is from genome assembly GCA_964586385.1 of uncultured Anaerolineaceae bacterium. Lineage (GTDB taxonomy): Bacteria > Chloroflexota > Anaerolineae > Anaerolineales > Anaerolineaceae > UBA6170. Next base: position 1,296 of record CAZPIM010000191.1, on the reverse strand, counting down.
GATTTTTTCCCGGTTTCCGGTTGGCAAAACCTGCTGAATATCGACCGGGCTGTATAAAGCAGCGCGATGTTGTCTCAATAAATTGGCAAGTTCCGGCAGGTCATAGAGCATGGGCTGATCGAACTGGAATACGTTGACTCCTGCTTCCAACAAATCCGGCAATATCGCGCGGTTCATACCACAGGAGTGCATTATCACCTGCATACCATTTTGATGCGCCAGGGAAAACAAGCGCGTATACATTTCTTTAAAATAGAAGCGAAACATTTTTGGACTGAACAGGAGACCGGTCTGGGTGCCGAGATCTTCTGCAATAAAAATTGCATCCGCACCAGCGTTGGCTGCCAAAAGGATTTTTTGTTCGTAGACGATTGCTATTTTTTTATGTAGTTCCTTGAGCCGGTCCGGAAATAAGCCCATATCCATGAAATAAACATCCATGTTACGTAAATAGCGGGCGTTGTCGAATATCCAACCCCCCAGTGCGGCTATTTTGAATAAATCCGCAGATCGGGAAAATTGTTCCCGCATCACGCTGGAACAATCCGGATGCGAATAATCGGGCAGGTGAAGTTGATGAAGGTCAGCCCAATCTTTAAGCACCGGCTGAAAGATTTCGCCCTTCACGGAAGCGGAGCTGAAGCGATGCCAGAGGTTGCCCCATTCATCATCATAGTATTCCACTTCGCCTTCTGTCCATCTTTTTTGGACATAGCCATGGGCTTCAAGAGAAGCGAAGCACATATCGCTTTGGCGACCACGATCAAAGTCCAACCCGGGGCGCGGGGGATTGTTGTGGCGGATATTGGCAAGAATGATGTCTTTTGATTTCAATAGCGGTTGATCCTTTTATTTTTTGACATATTCCGATTTTCGCATGCGTAAGGCGGACCAATCCTCATCGATGGCGACCATCCGCACGGGTTGAAATCCGAGATTGTAGATCACATTCCAGCCATTATCCCGGTTGAAGTCGCAGTGGTACTTTTTTGAAGTCCCTTTGGGGTAGGCAAACCAGACCACGGCATCTCCACGGGCTTTTTGAGCAACGACCTTTGAGATGGCATCCACATCGTTTTTGAGGGTTACAAACGCCAGGAAAAAATCGATCCGGGTTGCAACATCCAGCGTGGTAAGGATTTTAACTCCTTCAAGGGCATCAAGTTCTGGCTGAAAACTGGCTGGTGCGTTGAGCACAACAAGCTCTTTTTGATCTTTTAGATTTAGTTTTTCAAAAACACTTGGCATAATTGGCACAAACCTCGAACATTGATTAATAACTTTTGAGATAAATCC
>CAZPIM010000190.1:1606-3434 GCA_964586385.1 uncultured Anaerolineaceae bacterium | reverse complement strand
CTGCTCGTATAAACGGGCTGCCAGGACGGCTGCCATTGAACGACCAAGAGAAAAACACGCCACCGTACAGGCCATGACTGTCGCCCGGGCAGAAGGAAAAACTTCACTCATAAGCGGCAAACTGGAGACAATGGTAAATTCAAATCCCAGGTAGAAAAGGAAAAGCCCGAACAAGGCGCCAAATACACTTCGACCACCGATCACATACAGCAAAACTGTAGCAAAACCACTGACGAGTAATCCCAGCCGGATAGATTTTTCTTTCCCCAGCCGATCAGTTATCCATGTGGACAAGCCTTCCCCGCTCAATTCTGATATGCCAATGATGGCAGAGGCGGCTCCCAGGGCTGCCAGTTTCAAGCTAAATTGGTCCTCCAGCCAGACGCCAAAGACCAGGTTGACCAGCTCATTCGCAAAAGAGGTGGATAAGGCAAAACCCAGGCCAAATAAAACGGTCGGGACGGTCAGAATATGCCCGATGGTTTGCAGTCCATTGCCGATTGCAGGCATTTTCGAGCGATTATTGGGGATACGCCAAACAATCAGAACCATAAAGATCAATCCCAGGGCTGCGATGAAGGGGAAGGGAGCGCGCCAGGCAAGCTCTGATGTCTCAGGGGATTTACTAAGCGTGTCAATCAACCAACCCACCAGGGGTACCCCGGCGATGAAAGCCAGAGACCAGGATAGTTCTGTTATCCCGATGATGCGTCCACGTTTTTGGTAGCTTACGCGGTCTCCAATATAAGCCTGCAAAGCAGGAATAAAGATTAAACCACCTAAAGAGATGGCGATCATTCCGATAAAAAAGAAAAGGTAGGTCGGGAAGAAGGTAATCAGCAAACATCCGCTAACATTCAAACCGAGACCCAAAAGCATGCTGACCTTTCGTCCGCGCAGATCTGCTATCGGCGCTAAAAAGGGACCCAATAAACCGGACAGAGACCGGACAGTCATGACCAGGGAAACAGCAACCAGGTCTACCCCTAATCCCCGCGCAAAAACGCTCAGGAAGGGATACACCATCCGGTATGAGGTGTTGATCACGGTGCGGGTGGCTGTTAAAAGCGCAACCTGCCCGTTGATGCCCTCAGCAGAAGTTCCCTCTAAGCTTGCGTTCGTTTGAGGTTGAGGCGTTTGTAAAGCCATAAGGTAAGCTGTGCTCCAAAAATGATTGATAAGACTAATAAGATCAGAAAATAACCCTGGATATTTGTTGAATCGGAGGTAGCGATTGGCGCTTCGGGATGTAAAACGTTTTGCAAGCCACCCAGTTGCCACCACAAAGCAACGCCAAAGGCAATGTTTCCTATCGCGGTCAGAATGGGGTGGTTGAATAGCCAAAGCCCGACCTGTAACAATACAGCGATCACCCCAAACAAAAAGGGGATGCGCCAGCGTGGTTCATCAAAGAAAAAGCCACCCCAACTCAGCTGCATAACCAGCAAGGACATGGGTAAATACGTAAGCCAAAAGAACAATCCGCCGTAAGCCAGGGCACGCGTTAGTTGAATCCAGTGTGCGCGCGTTCTCCATATCAACCCAGCCAGACCAGCCAGAACAGCCAAACCAAAGCAGACTTTTCCAGTCCATACCCAGGCACCATGCAGCAACACCAGGCTCAGTGTTCCACCCAGTGTCTTTTCGTCCGGTCCAAAAAGGGTTAAAAGCACGATTAAAAGCAGGGTTATGATGAGGAGAATCGGTTGCCAAACGAAGTGTTTGGTTTTGGTTGCGTTCATTTTCACTCCTGAAATCAGATGCAGTGATTATAGCGTATCCCATCCAGAATTCGCAAAAGTCCTGGGTACCTGCGTAAATGAAAAAA
>CAZPIM010000190.1:0-1506 GCA_964586385.1 uncultured Anaerolineaceae bacterium | reverse complement strand
TCGTTTGTCTGCATAAACACGGGCAGTGACAAACCAGACATGCGGAAGCTTCCCGTTTGGGAAGTTTGGTCCAACGTTCTCTATATACAATTTCTGAATCCCTACATAACCCTCTTCGATTCTGACTCGCATTCCGGCTTCTGCAGACTCATAAACTCCTCTGGTTTTTGCGACTGCTAATTGTGTTTTGGTGTAAATCCATGCGAAACCTACGCATACCAATGGGACCCAAAGTAAAACAAGGACCAAAATAATTGCATTTGAAAATTTCTTTTTCATCATCCTTGTAAACCAGACGGATTAAGGGGTTAAAAGGTATAAATCCATATGGATGAGACTGATATGCTCGTAAGATGAAAAGCCGATTTGATTCGCAAAAGCCTCGATTTGGATTGCAGAAAGACGGTGATCCAATGGTGGACCTTGTTTTTCTTCGCAGTATGGCCATTCCAGAATTGCGATCCGTTCCCGAGCCACCCGTTTTGCTTCGGTCAGAACAGAAATTGGATCGACGGTTTCATGTAATACATGACCCAAAAAAACCAGGTCAAAATGCTTATCCGGGAAGGGCAGTTCGTCTGCGCACGCCAGTCGAAAATCAGAAATGGGCAGGTATGATTGGGCAATTTCCAAAAGCTCAGGGTTGCTATCCACGCCGCTTACATCTAAACCCAAACGTGCAAATGCTTCCGCAAAGACAGCCGTACCGGTACCAACATCCAGCATGGTGTGAATTGTTTTGTTTTCAAGACTTAATGCAACTACCCTGGCGATTTCCATTAACGAAATCCGCTCCGGTGAGCGTAATCGATCGGCAGTTCCACTAAATTGTTTATCTTGCATATTCACTCCTGATAAGGCAACAAGGATTCGACTTAAATCTATTATTGCACAAAAGATGGTTAAAAAGAATAGCTCATTCGTGAATAGCCAATGCGAAAATTTTTATAATGATTAAAAGGGTATATACAATTCAATCGAGTCCGCTTTATCCATTGCCAGACTGGCGGCGGGCTTTCGGATTAACCAGAATACCACAGCCAAATCTCCAACAGCACCGGACGAGTTCATTAAAAGTGAACCAAGCACAACCCAAAGCCAATCAATTGGCACAAGCGCGAGCAATAAGATACCCAACATATTCAAAATCACAAAAGGAGCCAAACCAATGATCAGATATTGATTGCGTTGAAAATACCAACCCGGCATCGCGGCATAGGCATACCCAGTCTTAATCCCAAAAATTGGCTTGTTTTGCGCAAAAAGCCAAAAGAAAAAGCCGTGCACGCCTTCATGTAGAACCATAACGAGAATGACAATCAGGAAAATACCAGCCAGTTTTAAGAGGATATCACCCGGTCCGTTAATGGAAAAAAATGTACTTTCCCTCAAATCATCACGCAACCAAACAGCTATTTTCCCAAAAAGAAACAAAAAGAAGATGGTCAAAAAGAGACCAATCACGTTTAGCCAAATTAATACTTTTTTATCCTTGAGATCAAATTT
>CAZPIM010000189.1:0-3497 GCA_964586385.1 uncultured Anaerolineaceae bacterium | reverse complement strand
TCTTTTTTCTGAATGGGCAAGTCAACCGGATTCGGCTCGATGACGATAAAATCACGATTTTTCTTCAGATCCCGAATCTGATGATTGCCTCCAATCACCAACAGGGAATCACCAAATGCCAGTTCAAACTCACCCACATTGGTTCGGTAACTTCGATTAAGTCTGCGCAAGGCAACAACCGTCAATCCAAATTTTTGGCGAAAATCGATTTCCTTTAATGTTTTTCCCTGCACGTGCGCATGTGGTCCCAAGACAATCTCCGCTACCGTGATCCCGCGAATTGTCAGATGACTCCCGTTTTGCACGGATTGAAATTTTAGTCCCATTTCCTGTAAAGCGAGGATTTTTTCTTCCCTGCCCACCAGTAACAAAGTATCTCCTACCTGAAGGATCTGCCGCGGTAAAGGCAATGCGAATTCCTCTGTTAGGTGACGAATAGCTGCAACCACAACACCCCATTTATTTCCAAATCCACATTCGGTAATAGAACGATTGGCAAATCCGGAATCTTTTCGCACCTGCGCTTCCCATAAGCGTTCACCAAGTTCATAAAAATCTTCCATTTGACTGCCCGTTAGGCGTGTAAAAGCCTGTTCAGCCGATGGCTCACGATCGGGTAGTAAGTATTTCCCAAAAAATGTAAGAAACAAAATACCTGCGATCGCGATCAAACCACCGGTCGGAGTAAAACTCAAAATACCAAGACTTTCCTGCGGAGGGTCAGCAATTTGGAGCAAGTCACTGAGAATGATATTCGCCGAGGTAAAATATGTCGCTACGCCACCTAAAAGACTGCCAAACGAAACCGGAATTAACAATTTACTGGGTTTCACACCGGTTTGACGCGAAACTTCCATCGCAGCAGGTAGAATTAACGCTGCAGCAGCCAGGTTATTCATGATTAATGACAATAACGCGGTCGTGGCAGTGAAAGCTCCGATCAGAATGGTCTCGTTATTTCCTCCCAGACGAATTAAACGAAAAGCAATCCAGCGTGTTACCCCAGTTTGGTCCAGAACGCGGGTCATGATGAATAATGCCACCAACGTGAAAACAACCGGCAGGCTGAAACCGGAAATGGCTTTAACCGCAGCTGACGGTGTATTGGTTGGTCCCAGTAAACCAAACCCAAGGATCTGTGCAACACCTAAAGCGACCGCCATGATGATTGCAGCCAGATCCATCCGTAGCCGGTCCAAAAAAACCAGAAGGATGGGAACCACAAGAATGAATACCAGGATTAACAAAGTTATCAGCGGAGATTCTGTCAATGAAAAATTCCTAAAAAGACAATATTTTTGATTGTACTATCAATCCGAGAAGAGACTTACTTTTTCTTAAGAAAATCAAATAAAAGAATTGCATCAATCGTTTTTTGGGTGCATAATGATTACGAACCTAAAGATAATAATTGATTAAAAAATTATAAATCAGGAATCAGATTTCAGTTGATTCACGAACCAGTTGGCATTTTTCTTACCATCATGACGGTGATATTAATTACACCGTTGTTATCTGAACGCATTCGCCTTCCCGGAATTGTCGGCTTAATTATCGGGGGTATGATCATTGGACCCTATGGTTTAAATTTGCTGGGTGAAGCCGGAGTGATTGCTATGCTTTCCACGGTTGGGCTGCTTTATTTAATGTTCAGTGCCGGGCTGGAAGTAGACACCTTTGTTTTCCAGAAAACCCGTAACAAAGCCATCATTTTTGGACTTCTCACTTATGCCATTCCACAAATTTTTGGAACTACGTTGGGTCGCATTTTAGGTCTGGATTGGATGGGGGCGATTTTATTGGGTTCAGCCGTGGCTTCTCATACACTCATCGCCTTGCCTGTAATCAGCCAGCTGGGGATAATGAGCAATGAAGCCGTATCGGTAACGATTGGGGCTACTGTCCTGACCGATATCACCGCTTTTTTGGTTTTAGCTATTATCGCCGGAAACCCGGGGGCAGGTGGCTCACAAATAATCACTACCACGATCATCAAGCAAATCGCTTTTATCTTGATTTATGCAGCCTTAATCCTGTTATTGGTTCCCCGGGCTGGTAAATGGTTTTTCCGGAAATTCAAAAGTCGTGCAGTGGAATTTCAATTTATGCTCCTGGTACTCCTGATTGCTGCATTTTCTGCAGAATTAATCGGGATGCATGCAGTCGTTGGTGCTTTTCTGGCAGGCTTAGCCATTAATAGTTCACTCCCACCACATTCTGCGGTCAAAAGCCAGGTTCTTTTCATGGGTGAATCCTTCTTCATCCCGATCTTTCTGATGCATTCCGGTATGCTGACAGATCCCCGCGCCACGATATTGGATCCTGCTTCGCTGATTGCAGGCATTGCCCTGACGATAGGCGCATACCTGACAAAATTCCTGGCAGCCTGGATAGCCGGTAAATACTTTCATTATTCCCGTGATCAGGTGCTGACTGTTTGGGGCTTATCACAATCGCAGGCAGCAGTTACCATTCCAACTATGTTAATTGGCGTTGAATTGGGTTTGTTTGAACAAAGCTTATTCAATGGCGCGATTATGATGATAATCTTTACTTCTTTAACATCTCCCATGATCGTGCAGCGCTTCGGCAAAAAGATTCAACCGGCAAAATTTGAACAAAAACACAATTCCTGGTTCGATCGCATACTGATTCCAATTGCAAATCCGTCAACCCAGGAAAATCTGCTCAACCTGGGTGAAGTGCTTACCCGCAGTGTAAATGGTACACTTTTGCCATTGAATGTCGCCCGGGAAATCGGCGGAAAAGTGACCGGTCTGGATGCGCAAAAACAGTTGGTTGCCCGCTTGCCGGATATCATCATGGATCCGAGTTCGGATATCCAGCCGATCCAACGCATTGATTCTTCCATCAGCAATGGTATCTTACGCTCTTCGATTGAACAGAATATTTCCTTGATTCTTATGGGCTGGACGGGACAGGCTGCTTACCATGCCAATATTTTTGGCAATGATATGGACCGCGTTTTTTGGCAAGCCACCATTCCGGTATTGGTCGTTCGTATCACCCAACCTATCAATGGTTTACAAAAAGTAGTCTGGGCAATCACTCCAAAATCAGCACACAACGACCTTTCCGCGATCAGCTTCTCCATCGTCACCACGTTGACAAAAGAATTGAACGTGCCTTTGGAAGTACTTTCGCCTGCACCTTTTGATGAAAAATTCAATGAAAAATTAAAACAAAACCATCTGGATTTCCCGTGGCACGTTCAAACCACACCACGGCAGGAGTTGCGTAGTCACATCCTCAAGATTGCTCCGACGAGCTTCTTAATCACCACCACCCGTGGTTCCAGGCAGAGTTTCCAGTCTGTATTAGGGAGAGAACCGGAGGAATTTGCAGCCGCATTTTCCGGCTCTCTGGGAATTATTCACTTACCGTAGATTGCAATCCCATCAAAAGCTTTACTGCCAGTTCGCCATTCTTTTCGACTGCATAACCACCTTCATGAACGATCAGCGTCGGGAGGTGCA
>CAZPIM010000188.1:0-3509 GCA_964586385.1 uncultured Anaerolineaceae bacterium | reverse complement strand
GCGGATGGAAATACTGTCTATTGCTACTTGCCGGTAACCATTACGGTGAAGTAAAAACTAATCAGGCTAGATCGAGCGGGGTGAGAAATCACCCCGCTTTTTATTTTAAAAATAAATCCTGGACTCTCGAATACTTGCAAAGCGGTTAAGTTGTAAAGGATTACGATTGCCTGTGCTGGAATCTTAAGTCCAATAACAACCGTTTACGCATAAACTCTTTTTGCTTATCCTTTTGAATAACCTTCCTTTGTCTTTGTGGGTTTCCAAATTAATTATTATATCCAATTAATTGAGATAATAAATCAACCAGATAAGGATCAGCCATTTTGTTCTTAAATATTAATTGAACATCTCAAAAATATTGAGATATAATTTTGGGAGATTACCAAATGATAAAATCCCGTCCCTTTCTTTTTAGTTATTGGCCGTTAGTATTTGGTCTTTTTTGTTTGCAAAGTCTGTTTGCAATCATTGCCATTGTAAGCTCTCCTTCCGATCCAGAAAAAAAGGTTTTTCTTGGCTTGTCCAATGTTCGCTTAGCGCTCTTAATGGTGCTAATTGGATTTGCATGCTTTACGAGTTTCATTTCCATATATTCTGCTCGCCACCAGGCGTGGAGGGCTGAATGGTTGAATCCCGCTTGCCATCCCCGCTTGTGGAATACAATCCTCCTGCTTATCCTAGCTGCTATTGGCATTTCCCAGGCTGTGCTTGCGGTATTGAGAGGTCTTTCAATCAATGGTGAAGTGTTCGTTTATACTGCTTATGCGAACCGGCTTGCACCTATTCTTAACTTACTCTCTCTTTGTGGGATGGAACTTTTTCTTTGGCTTGTTTTTCTTCGAACCCCGGATTTATCGAAATACCGCTGTCTTCTGAGAACGGCTCTATTTGTCTGGTTATTGCTCGGGATGACGGCGATATTCATCTTTATCACAAAAATAGGTCTGACTGTTGATGGTGTTGGATCATTTGGTCTACCTGCCGTTCCCTTGCTAGAATGGCAATTATTCATTGCCTGGCTCTCTGGTTTGGTTATCTTGCTGTTCGAAAAAAGTATTCAAATGCCAAAAATCCGCCATCCTGATTTATGGATTATGTTTTTCATCTGGGCTGCCACAAGTGCACTTTGGTTGAGCCAGCCGGTGAATCCAGCCTATTTTGCTACTCCACCCAGATTGCCTAACCTTGAGATTTATCCTTTTTCAGATGCACTGAATTATGCTGTTGAAGCACAATCGATTTTGATCGGGAATGGAATGACGGCTTTTTTTGAGGGCATCCCACCACGCCCATTCTACATTGAGGTATTAGCATGGCTCCATGCAATTGCAGGACAAAACTATTCTAATGTAATTGCACTTCAAACACTAATTCTTGCTTTTATCCCGGCCGTCCTGTATTTGATAGGCAAAGAAATTTCTGGTCGCTGGCTGGGAGTGCCAGTCGCTCTACTTGCTGCCCTTCGTGACGTGACGTCTAATCATGCAGCACCTTTTAGCGATAATATTACCTATTCGAAATTATTTTTTTCCGAACTTCCTGTAGCTTTGTTATTGATAATATTTATCCTGCTTGTTATGCGATGGATGAAAAATCCACTTCAAGCAGGCATCAAACCAGCCGCTGCTGGTGGAGTACTAGGATTGGCTATGCTAATCCGAACCCAAAGCGTCATTCTCTTATTTGTGACCTTTCTGCTAGCATTGATAATTTATAGAAATAAGTGGAAAATCTGGTTTGGAAATTTTATATTGCTTACCGTGGTATTGACCATCACTATCTCACCCTGGTTGTGGAGAAACGCTCAAATGACTGGTGGGCTTATTTTTGATCACCCCGCTACACAAACGATGGTTCTTGCTCAACGATACAACGAAGGGCAGGCTATTCCCCAACTGGAAGGTGAAACCCTCAACCGATATTCCAACCGCTTGTTGCAATTCACTCTGAAAGCTATGATAAATCGACCGGTTGAAACTTCTCGGGTAATATTGGGGCATTTTTTCAACAACCTAATAGACAACATTTTACTATTCCCTCTCCGCAACAATCTTCAAAACCTTGCGGAACTTGCTATCCCAAATAGAGCGTTCTGGCAAGAATTACCCAATAAATTACACCCCGGACAGATTAGTCTCATCGGTATATATTCTTTGTTTCTTGGTCTGGGAATAGCATCAGCTTGGCAGCGCTTACGATTTATAGGTATGCTTCCCCTCATAGCTAATCTAGCTTACAACCTATGGACATCAATTTTTCGCAGTTCTGGGGGTCGTTTCCTTGTGACTTTTGATTGGGTTTTCTATCTGTATGGTATGCTGGGTTTACTCACAGTTACCAGTGTTTTATTCCTTTTTTTTACTAGCACAAAAAAGCGATCCGGTTTGAATTATTTTAGCGTGAAAAAGGCGATAATAATTTCTCATTCCCCAAGTCGGTGTAATTTTGCTATTAGATCGATGCTGGTTGGAATCTTTTTCTTCGCAATAGGAAGCAGTCTTCCAATAAGCGAGCGGATAGTACCCAAACTTTATTCGAATGAGACTCAGATTGCTTTACAATTAAGGCTGCAAGATGAACAAACCTTAACTGATTCTGGAATCGATATGTCAATTGTGCAGTCACTAATTGATAACCAAAACATGCTAATCACACGTGGTAGGGCAGTCTACCCCCGTTATTATGATTCTGGTGAAGGTGAACCAAAAACTGCTAAAATTGGATACTCTCCTTCGTCTCAACCACGCTTGTTATTTTATTTGATTGGTGACCTGAACAGACTTGTGATATTAGAAGCCAGTTCATCACCAGAATTCTTTCCTCATCTAGCTGATGTTGTAGTTTTAGGTGTGGATCGAGGCACATATATTGAAGCTCACCTTATCAGTGTAGATAATCAATTAGGCAGTGCAATATACCTTGGTCATTAAAATTGTGATAAATCTATATCACTTCTACTAAATACTCCATATATATTTATGCACTCTTCTTCTAACTATAAATCCTAATATTTTTTTCTAAATACGAAAGCCCAATAGAATTTCAGAAGTCTCAATTTTTCTGTTAATGCAATACTACTGACAATTTTGGGTGATATCATTTTTATTTCAGTAGTTAAAAATAATAATGATGATATAACCAGTTTTATTCATGTTTGTCTTGAAAAAACTTAGCTTTAATCGCATTTTTTATAGTTTGGATTAATTCAAAAGCATTTCAAAACAAAATGTGTATTTACGGTCATAAATTGTATTTGTTAAAGATCTCGATCGAAAAGAGTACATTCCAAGGTGCGAAGATTTTAGCATCTGACGGGATTTAGGCTTAACTCATTGCGAAAGGATGATGGCATGCGAAACACCATGATCCCTTCGTCGATGGTTGATATGACGGCACCTAGTTCAGCCAGCACATATAACAGCGCCTGGGCATTGGCGGATGGAAATACTGACTATTGCTACTTGCCGGTAACCATTACGGTGAAGTAAATACCAATCAGGCTAGAT
>CAZPIM010000187.1:0-3534 GCA_964586385.1 uncultured Anaerolineaceae bacterium | reverse complement strand
GCCGGTAACGACTGCAAATAGACAAACATAGCACTCAACTCATCATCCGAATAGTATTTGTAATGTGCCCATGGCATTTGCACAGGGTCGAGAGAACGGCCATCGGGGGTTGTTCCGGTGCGAATGGCCTCAATGAAATCTGCCACCTGCCAGGTTTGCAATTCGCCACCCGGGGTCAGGTTAGGTGCAGCCATCGCTGACGGATCAGCACTTTTACCACCCGCAAGCTCCTGGCCATGACAATCCTGACAACCGGTTGCGACTAACAAATAACGTCCGTATTCAGTTGTGATACCCACCGCCGGGGCTGGTGGACGTTCATCGTGGCGGATGTTTTGGGCAACAACCAATTGTTCACCAAAAATCCCCACCCCTGCCATGGCTTTTCCGAGTAGCTTGAAATTCGGTTCGCGCACCACTTTATCCACCGGAGGTAACGATTTCAAGTAAGCTACGATGTCACCCAGGTCTTCGTCGCTAAAATTCCAGTAGTAGTTTGCCGGCATAATCATCAGGCTGCGTTTCGCCGGGTTGACCCCATGCCGAATGGCGCGCACCCAATCCGCATCTGTGTAAACTGCCCCAACACCACCTTTACCGGAAGTCAGATTGGACGCATCCAGAATTGCGAAAGGCGCTTCGAAAAACAACCCTCCCGAAAGATCAGGTCCATGACAGCCGATACAGTTTGCCTTTACCCAATGCTCACCTGCAGCAATTGATTCCGGGTCATTCGGAATCATGACGGGCTCAACTGCAATATCATATTTTACGGAAGTCATGGTTTCTGCTTTTCTTGCCAGAATAAAAATGATAACGGTGATTAAAACCACTAAGCCAAGCAGAATTAACCCAAACCATTTAAGAAACTTCTTCATCTCCACACCTCTTCTCTCAAAAATTAGTGACGAGAAAATAATATGACAAAATCAGTCCACATTTAAAAATTAGTACAATGTCAGAAAGTTCTTAAAGGAAGAGAAGTGAAAAATCCTGGATTTATGTTTGCATGCATAGGGATAAAAAGCCAGAAGTCCTTTTGATTCGTAAAAAAACCAGGTTTCTTAACCTGCATTTTGATCGCCGATATAAGGATGAAACCTGGTTTTAATCCCGATTCCTTGCGGGTAAAAATCAAAAAAATCTTTGACCCGTAAAAAAACCAAATCTCGAGAAAACTTGTGTTACCGCCCGGGCAGCGAGACCATCGAGACAGCCGGTTTTTACAGAATTCTCTCCAGCTTCACCATCAGAGTCCCCGTGGTTTCATGCACATGCGTGGCGGTTTGACGGTAACCATGTTTTTCATACAAGCGGATCAACTTAAGATTTGTGGATGAAGTCCAGGTGGCACAAATTCCTAGCCCAAGACCGCGCATCCACTCTTCACCGGCAATCAAAAGCGCTTCTGCCACACCAGCTCGTCTGGAATCCGGTAGTACATAGGTAGTTGAGACCAGGCCATATTGTCTGCCATCCTGCTCAAATTCGCGACGAACAATCGTGTGCCCCAGGATCACCCCGTCTTCGGCCTCGGCTAATATTACTTGTGCAACCACCTGGGCAGCATCCAGATGCCAACGCACCCTTTCTCGCAGCCAATCCATCGAATAAAGCGCTGTGCCGGTTTCTTCCCCTTCGACCTCGATCAAAGTCACCCGCATCCGTTGCGCAACCAGGTCGATTTCGGCATCAGAAGTTGGGTCAATCTCCCGCAGATAAAAAATTTTCTTGAGTTTGTTTTCCATCATCATCCTATATTTTATCCCGGGTTAACATTCACCGCCTTTTCAGGCTATTTCCTTACCAAAAACCGCAGCATATTTCTGTAACCTTGGATGAAGTTTCTTTCGTAACATTACCATCCAATCAGGCTCATTTTCCCATTCCTCATGCAGTGCACGCGCAATTCTTGTGTAGCGAAGCAGGTTCCCGTAACGACGGAAGGCAAGTATCGCCGCCATCCAATCATCGTTGATCATATAACGACTTCTATAACCACTCAGGAAGGCAACCTTTTTTTGCGGAAAATCATCCACATCCGTTTCACGCTCCAGGCTATCCAGTGCTTGCACAATATCCATTCCATACCAGTGCAGCATCACATCGTCAAAATCAATGACGTTGCAAGCTCTCCTGTTTTCATCATAAAACACGTTATCCAATTCAAAGTCATAATGAATCAATCCGTAGCTACCAATCTCAGCGGATAACCCGGAGAAATACTTGCGCAGGATATCAATTTCAGATAAAGCTGGACCCTGTTCACCAAGATCGCGCAAAGTTTCTTCCATCCAATCGAGCAAGGTGTGATGAGTCCGGGGTAAGGTTTCCTGTGGTTGATATTCACTGGAAAGTTGGTGAAGTTGCCCAAGGCTTGCCCCATAGGCAAATACGACTTCTTCCTTTAAATTGGTATCCTCCAGCGGGACACCATCAACGCCTTTAAAAACACAGGCGAAATACTCCCCCCAGGGTGTGGTTTGCTGAATAAGTTCCTTGCCGCTCTTACAGAGAATAGGTTCCAGCGCGGGATATTGCCTGCCACGCAGATAAGAGATAAATGCCAACTCAGCCAGAATATTCTCTTTGCGCTTTTCGGTGACCGGGCAAAAACGCAAAAAACAAAGTACACCCTCCCGGCGAAATGGATATACCGCATTGGCGGAAATCCGAAAATCCCGGAACAAATCCAGCGACTCCCGGTCGTACTCCCAATTTTTTAACAGCATCTCAGCCAAATCCGGATTATTGAAAAGAAACTTTAAACGCAGCATCGCATGAACCTTATCTCAAAAGTTCCTGTTCACAAAGGTGAAGGCAGGTACATTCCTGATTATGCCATGCAAAATAAATCCGGTCCAAAAATCCGGGTTTAGTTTTTTCCACCCCTTCCCTCCCTGTTTTAATCGCCTACCAACCAGCTTATTTTTTCTTCCTGGCGCGATACCAGTCGAAAATTTCCGGATAATTCAGTGCAACGATTAAGGATAATACTCCGGCCACCGTCACCGCAATCATGCCAATCACTTTTCCGAAGGAGATCCTGTTGACGGGCATCTTCTCTGCTTGCGTGGAAGTCACCGGTACGATGGATGCTTGCGTTCCGGTCCCTTCGATTGCCGGTTGAATACTCTCATTCACCGGGGTGCGCGTCGCAGCAGCGGTTGACAAGCTGATTGTGGGTTGTGTCCCGGGCTCTCCCGCTTCCCCGGTGCCTTCTGCCGGAAGTGTCTCTTGTGGCAGCACGCCGGTTCGGATCAGAAGTTCCTGCCCGGTTTGGATCACCGTCGAGTCGAGAGGAATCCCATTCAGATTCTGAATTTCCGCAATCGTGACCCCGTACATAGTGGCAATACTCCACAACGATTCGCCCTCCCGCACAATATGCCGGATGGTCCCATCCTGCCCCGGCGTGTTGGTGGCCGAAAACGAAATCGGCGCAGCTGTATCTTGGACTGCTACCACTGACACGATTGTGGCAGCCGCAACTTCTCCCGGGCGAACATTCAAGGTGATGTACATCATGTTGTT
>CAZPIM010000186.1:0-3588 GCA_964586385.1 uncultured Anaerolineaceae bacterium | reverse complement strand
TTTTGAGTCTTGTGGCAGCCTATCTGATTTATAACAAACGTGACCTTTATATTTAATTGAAACAATTCGCTAACAATTCGGTGGAAATAATGGATTTTTTTGAATTTCAAATTGGTTACGATTCCGGTAAACTTGCACAAGAGAAATGTGAGTAATTCGGATAAGTTCCTGTTGATTGATTTCACCGGATTTGCTTAACAAACTTGAATATCCATTGAGGGGAGTTTGGGCGAACAAATTCCATTTTCATAAATTAATGTATTGTTACGATTTTTATCAAGATGTTGATTGATTCGAAAAATCAATTGTTTGGATTTTCTTCAATTCTGCGTCTTTTTTTATGAGCCTCCGTCTATATCGTTAAATTACGATATAAGGAGAAATTGAAATGGAATCCATCATAAATTTATTAATCAAATCAGCCAACCAGGTCTGGGTTACTTTTTTACATAACTGGCCATTCCTTATAGCCAGTGTCGCCATCGCCGTAGGATTAAAGCTGTATATCAACCCGGAAAAAGTTTCTGCGTTTTTAATGCGTCACCGGAAAAAAGGTATTTATGGTGCAACAGTTGCTGCAGTTGCCACCCCATTATGTTCTTGCGGTACAACCGCGATAATTTTAGGCATGATGGCAACCACAATTCCCTGGTCACCGATCATTGCTTTTATGGTCGCATCGCCACTCACCTCACCTGAGGAATTGATTTACAGCGCAGGAATATTTGGATGGCCATTCGCAATATTCTTTTTTGTTTCTTCCATAGTCCTGGGATTAATGGGTGGTTTTGTCGGAGAGATCTTTGAAAAGCGCGGATGGTTCGCCAATCAATCCCGGTATGCTTCCCCCACCAAAATCAGCATTCAAGGCAGCCAATCGGAAAGTAATGCATCAGATTGTAATTGCAGATCTCAGCCTGTCAGTATTCCTATTGGAAAATCACTACCGACAAGGAACCTGAATTCAAGCAACCTGAGCCCGGTTTTCACAGCAGTAAATAGTACTTTTAAAACCTATGCTCTGGAATCATCCAACGAATGTGCAATATCAGCGCTGCCTTCAACTAATTTTTGTGAATGCTCTGATACTGTTACTGGTTCTTATTGCAGAGAAGAAACCAATCAAAGTCACTTCATCCGCTCTGACAGTCGTATCCCCAGAGGTAATACTTATCACAGGTCAATAATTACACCAAAAATTGTCGCTTTGGAAACGCTAAAGACCGGAAAACGTCTGTTACTCATGTTTCTGGGATATGCATTTATTGGATATTTCATTAACAGCCTGATCCCGGCTGAATGGGTGGCAAGAATATTCGGAGAAGGAAATATGTTTAGTGTTCCTTTGGCTGCAATTCTAGGTTTACCCCTATATATTAATACCGAAGCTTCTTTGCCTCTGGTACGGGCACTGATTGATGGTGGTATGAGCCAGGGTGCAGCCATGGCATTCTTGATCACAGGAGCTGGAACATCCATCGGAGCGATTACCGGTGCACTGAGTATTGCCAGATGGCGAATTATCGGGACTGTGATCGGTACGCTTGTACTTGGTTCAACACTCATGGGATATCTTTATAATATTCTCATCGTAGCCGGAATTTTCTGATACTGAAATCGCTTATCCTCCAGAAAAAAATTATTCTGGAGGATTTTTATTGCTTACACTATAATTATGGGATGCAAAATGTATTACGACCAACCGAAGAAATCTGGGAAGAAATCAATAACCGCATCCGAAAATTTATCAGAAATCGGGTTGAGGACGATGATACCAGTGAAGATCTGGTACAAGAAGTTTTCGTGCGTGTCCATCAGAAAATGTGCACATTAAAAAATTCCGAACGTCTGGAAAGCTGGTTATATCAGATCGCCAGAAATGTGATCATCGATCATTACCGTTCGCGAAAAACATTTGTGGAAATTTCCGATAATCTATCGGAACCGGAAATCCAATCAATTGAACCAGATGCTTCCGACGAGCTTTCTGGCTCAATGCGCCGCATGGCAGAAGAATTGCCTGAGCCATACCGGGAAGCTTTGCTATTGACCGAATTCGGTGGAATGAGTCAGCAGGAAATGGCGAACCATTTAGGTATAAGCGTCTCCGGGGCAAAATCGCGGGTCCAAAGAGCCAGGCAGAAAATTAAAGATGATTTATTACGTTGTTGCCATTTCGAATTTGACCGCTACGGTCGGGTCATTGATTTTTGGGAGCATTGCTGTTGCTGCCCGCATGAAATCAATCGACTCAGTTAATTCCGAAAAAATGCTTTAATCATTTCAAAATTTATCAAAAAATCATAAATCCCAACTGCGACCAATAATAATCCGCCAATGATGTTCACTTTGCGTGAATGAATTGCGAATATACGTGTGATTTGCCTCTGGAAAGACCCGGAAAGCAGCGAGATCGCTAAAAGAGGAAGTCCAAAACCCATTCCAAACCAGAAAAAAACCGTTAGTTTGCTCAATACTTCTTCAGCGGTGAAAGAATAAGCAAAAATAGCGATGACTAGCGGACCGGAACAAGGGAGGGTGATCGGTCCATATAAGAGTCCATACACAAATGCATTGGCAAACGGGTGCGAAAAACCGGGAATTTTTACCTGGGGCAGCTGTTTGAACGGATTGACATCCAAAAGGAGTAACACACCCAGTGCAACAATCATTAAGTCGGCAAAGGGAATGATGATGGATAAAGCATTTCCAATAGAAACTGATAGGAGTGTTATCAGACCGCCAATAGCCAGCATCATGGTTAATACACCCAATAATACGAAGATGCCTAAAAAGTATCTCATTTTACTTTGTGAAGCCTGGTTCCCACTCAGATAAGCCAGGA
Source organism: uncultured Anaerolineaceae bacterium (assembly GCA_964586385.1). Taxonomy (GTDB): domain Bacteria; phylum Chloroflexota; class Anaerolineae; order Anaerolineales; family Anaerolineaceae; genus UBA6170. The sequence goes on along the minus strand of CAZPIM010000186.1, from coordinate 743 downwards.
ATCCGGGATAAAGCGGCAATATACAGGGGCTGGTTGTGGCAAGTAACCCTAGCGACAATGAAGTTAAGATTGTTTCCATCGAATGGAATCTCCTTATTCAGGCAAAAACTGCTGACTGGCATGGACTGCCAATCAGCAGTGAATTTAATGACTGCTTACATTTCTTCCAAAAAAGATTCTATTGACTTGAGCAGATCATCTGCACTCTTAATCCCAAAAGGCAGCGGATGTGCTTCACCTTTTCGATCGATGATCAGAATAGGCGTGGATGGTGGATTAATAAATTGGACTCCATATAAATTACTGATTTCTCGGGAGACTTCTGCCGGGGCAACTGCATAAACCCATTCAAAGCCATTACTTGAGGCATAGGTCTTTAATGATTCCTGGTCTTCATTCGGATCCGTATCCAGGGCTATCACAACCAGATCGTCAGTCATTCCCAGTTTTTCAATTAAAGATTTAACTTCCGTTTGTTGTCTCTTACAACTGGGACACCATTGTGCCATCGTTTCTACGAGAATAACTTTTCCTTTAAAATCATTTATTGTAAACGTTGACCCGGTATTTACGTCTGTGAGCTCTGTACTGAACCAATCCGGGGTAGCCATCATTTCCCCATCCGCTGGCTTATCCATTGTGTCAACAGCAGGTGTCTCCATTGACATATCAGAAACTTTCGTTTCTTCCATCATTGCTTCCGTAGGTTTTTCCATCATTGCGTCTGTAGGTTTTTCCATCAT
>CAZPIM010000185.1:0-3622 GCA_964586385.1 uncultured Anaerolineaceae bacterium | reverse complement strand
GTTAAGGAGTATATATAAGCGCGCTTAACTATTAAGGATGATTAACTATGAATGAAACAGATAAAATAATCGCTTCCATCCATGATTTCGCTGGTGTTTTTTCCCGACTCAGTGTTTTGCAGATGAAAAAAATCATGGATGAAAACAACCTTTCCAATTCTCAAATCTTCTCTTTGATGCAAATCAATCGCCAAGGTCCCTGTGGAATTTCTCAAATCGCAGTCCAATTAGGCAAAACAGATGCAGCATCCAGCCAAATGGTTCAACGCCTGGTTGAAATGGGTCTGGTGGCAAGAGCGGAATCTCTACAGGATCGACGTGCGAAACAAATCTCCTTGACAGACAAAGGTAAAAAATTAGTGGATCAGATGGTGGAAAATCGTCGGGGACTGATTGAAGCTATCGTGGATAACTTGCCTTTGGATAAGCGCCAGGCTACCATCGAAGCTATCAACCTATTGGTCAAATCAGCTGGTGAATATGAAAAAAAACAATACGATATTAATCAACCGCGATAGCGTGCTTCTCAGACAAATGAAAATGGCCATCATCGTTCCATTTTAAGGAGTTTTACTTTATGTTGAGATTTTTTAAATACCTAAAACCTTATTTATTGTTCGTTTTGATCACAATCGGATTGTTGTTCGTTCAAGCAATGGCAGATTTAGCATTGCCGAATTACATGTCCGAGATTGTTAACATTGGCATTCAGCAAGGTGGAATTGAATCCGCCGTCCCCGAAGCTATACGTCAAAGTGAAATGGATCACTTGACGATTTTCATGTCTGAAGAAGAAAAATCGACTGTTTTGTCAGCTTACACTTTGATCGAACCAAATTCAACTGCTGCTGAAAATTATTCGGATCTTTACCCGGTTTTGAATAGTGAAGCAGTTTATGTGCTCAATCCGATTTCCGATGTTGAAAAATCCAATATCAGCTCCCCGATGGGAATCTCCTTAATGATCGTTTCCACTATCCAGGAAGCGATGGTTGACCCGCAAAAAGCAGCTGCACTGGCAGAACTGGTTGGTTTTGATCTCTCCAAAATCCCCGCCGGTATGGATATCTTTTCAACATTGGAAACGATACCCGCTGCTCAGTTATCTCAAATGACTGCTGCAGTGTCTGAAAAATTTTCTGGTATGGGTGAAAACATCATTACTCAGGCAGCTGCAAATGCAGTGAAATCTGAATATATTGCGCTGGGAATGGACGCAGCCAAAATACAAACCAGCTATATCTGGCGTATCGGTGGACTTATGTTGCTGGTAACTTTGGTGGCAGCTATGTGTACCATCGGTGTTGGATTTTTTTCCGCACGTATTGGCGCTGGAGCATCCCGCGACATCCGGCACGATCTCTTTCGGAAAGTTGAGAGTTTTTCAAAAGCTGAATTTGATAAATTCTCCACAGCATCCCTGATCACCCGCTCTACCAATGACATTACCCAGGTACAAATGGTGATTATTTTAACTTTACGCATGGTTTTTTATGCACCAATTATCGGAGTAGGGGCGGTAATTCGTGCAGTGGAAAAAAGCCCTTCGATGACCTGGATTATTGGGCTGGGAGTCGCCATTTTGCTGAGTATGATTATTACCGTGTTCACGGTATCACTCCCAAAGTTCAAACGGATTCAAAGTTTGATCGATCGATTGAATCTGGTAACAAGAGAAAACCTGGCTGGCATGATGGTCATTCGTTCCTTCAATACACAGAATTTCGAACTAAACCGTTTTGATAAAGCCAACACCGATTTGACCGATAACATGCTCTTTGTAAGCAGGGTCATGGTGATATTGATGCCATTTATGATGCTTTTAATGAATGGACTTTCGGTATTGATTATTTGGGTTGGTGCCAATCAGGTTGCAAAAATGAACATTCAGGTGGGTGATATGATGGCGTTTCTGCAATATGCCATGCAGGTGGTATTTTCCTTCCTGATGTTATCCATGATGTTTATCATGCTTCCCCGTGCTGCCGTTTCTGGTGCACGTATTGCCGATGTTTTGGAAGTAGAACCCAGCATAAAAGACCCTGAGCAACCAAAAAAATTCGATGAAAATCGCAAAGGCTGGGTGGAGTTCCGAAATGTATCCTTCCGATACCCAAACGCAGAGGAGAATGTTTTGTGCGGAATCAACTTTACCGCCAAACCTGGTGAAACCACAGCAATTATCGGAGGAACTGGCTCGGGGAAATCCACTGTGGTCAATTTAATCCCACGGTTCTTTGATGTCAGCGAAGGTGAATTGTTCGTGGACGGTGTTGATGTTCGCGAAGTAAACCAAAGTGATTTACGCGACCGGATTGGATATATTCCACAAAAAGGCATGTTGTTCTCCGGAACCATCGAAAGCAATTTGCGTTATGCGGATGAAGAAGCCAGCCCGGATCATTTACAAAAGGCGGCAGAAATCGCTCAAGCCACAGAATTTATATCGACCATGGAAAATGGAATGCAGACCGCGATTGCCCAAGGTGGAATCAATGTTTCCGGCGGTCAAAAACAACGATTAGCCATTGCTCGTGCGTTGGTAAAAAAACCACAAATATACATTTTTGATGATGCTTTATCTGCTCTTGATTTCAAAACAGATTCAACTTTAAGGAAAGCTCTCAAAAGAGAAACAGGTCTAAGCACTATGATTATCGTTACACAAAGGATTTCTACCATTAAAAATGCAGAACAAATCATCGTTCTGAATGAGGGAGAAATTGTAGGCAAAGGGACGCATACCGAATTAATGGAAACCTGTGAAACGTATCGCGAAATTGCCACTTCACAGTTAACCAGAGAGGAGTTGAACTCATGATGCACAGCCAATCCTCACAACGACCTACGAATCAACAAAGGCGCGGACCATTTGGCGGACCTCCTCCAGGCATGGGTGGCACAGTTGAAAAAGCGCGCGATCTAAAGGGCACGCTTTCCAAACTTGTAAAATATTTAGCGCCTTACAAGGTTTCAGTCATCATCGTCATCATTTTTGCGATTGCCTCAACAATTTTTTCCATTATCGGACCAAAGATTTTAGGGAAAGCAACAACAAGGCTTTTCGAAGGAATCGTCAGCCAACTTCAAGGTAGCGGTACCGGTATAGATTTTAAGTATATTGGCAATATCCTGTTGATCATTCTTGGTCTTTATATCATCTCCGCATTATTCAGTTACATCCAGGGATGGATCATGACCGGTGTTTCCATGAAGATCACCTACAACTTCCGCAAAGAGATTGCTGAAAAGATTAACAGAATGCCTTTGCGTTATTTTGATGGCACTAATCACGGAGAAGTACTCTCGCGCATCACCAACGATGTTGATACAGTAAGTCAAACGTTGAATCAAAGCATGACGCAGATCATAACCTCTGTGACAACCGTGTTAGGTGTTCTGGTGATGATGATTTCAATCAGCTGGCAAATGACGCTGGTAGCGATTGGAATTATTCCAATTTCAACCATTTTTGTACTGCTGGTAGTCAAACAATCGCAAAAATATTTCAAACAACAACAAGATTATCTGGGTCACGTCAACGGACATGTAGAAGAAATGTATGGTAGCCATATTGTGATGAAAGCCTTCAATGGGGAAAAGCGCAGCGTCGAGAAATTTG
>CAZPIM010000184.1:0-3768 GCA_964586385.1 uncultured Anaerolineaceae bacterium | reverse complement strand
AAACTTCCAGCCTGGTTTGAACCCAATCGGGCAATGATTGAGCAGCGTCTCGCCCCAATCGACCGCAACCGGAAAATCGCCTATGTCCGATAATACACACACCGGTCAGCCTTTGCTATCTGCAGGCGTTCCGCTCGAAAAGGCTAAACGCGCCATGATCCTTTTACATGGTCGTGGCGCAACGGCAGAATCGATTCTGGACCTGGCAGAAATGCTTGCCCAACCGGATATGGCCTATCTGGCACCTCAGGCAGCTTTTTATCGCTGGTATCCAAACTCGTTTCTTTCCCCATTGGCGAATAACGAACCGGATTTGACCTTCGCATTGGAGCGCGTGGATGAAATTGTTCAATCGCTTTTACGGCGGAATCTTAAACCAACAGATGTATGGCTGGCTGGTTTCTCGCAAGGTGCTTGCCTGGCTGCCGAGTATGTTGCCCGTTTTCCGCAACGATTTGGTGGCTTGTTGGTTTTTAGCGGAGGACTAATTGGGCCGCTCGATTCTGCGCAACAACGGATACCAAGCCTGGACTATGACGGGATGCCGGTTTTTATTGGCTGTTCGGACACTGACCCGCATATTCCCGTTGCACGGGTGCACGAAACAGCGGATTTTTTCCAGGTCGGGAATGCGGACGTCGATTTACAAATCTACCCTGGCATGGAACATACCATCATTAAGGATGAGCTTGACAGGGCAATGAAGCTTTTAAGTAATTAAAAATAGCGCAAAATGACCAGCGATTCGAACTTCCCTTTATCATTCATTTTATGAAACAAATCTGGATTTTCGAATTGCGCAGGCTTTGGTTAAAATTGCTTAATCTGCCATCTGATCAACGATGGCTTGGGCGACATAAGACCAAACCACATTTGGGTCTTTTTCACTTCCCAACCTCACGACGACCATATTTTCACGTGGAGCCACATAAATCAGTTGTCCTAAATTGCCACGCGCCATAAAATCAAAGCTTCCATCACTGTTATTTAAACCCCACCAGTGAAAGCCATAATAACCACCGATCTCTTTCCAAATCGGATAACCTTCAAATTCGCGGGAATCGCCAGGATCAGGGCTGACGGACTCTTCTACCCATTCAACCGGCAAGATTTGCTGTCCATTCCAAAACCCTTTATGTAAATACAGCAGCCCGAACCGGGCAAAATCCGCTGCCCGCGCATTAATGCCACTTTCCATTTTTTCAAATCCGGATGCTTTACTATCCAGACTCCAGGAAGCCGGAAATTCAGCCCCCATGGGCTTCCAAATGCGTTCCTGTAAATAATCTGCCACAGGCATTCCTGTTGCCCTTTCCAGAATCAAACCTTCCAAAAGTGGGTGAAAATTGTTGTAGTGAAATGCCGCACCGATCGGTGATCCGCCAGCCTGAACATTTAAAGCAACTTTTCGCAGGTTAGGGGGGTAATAAGTCAGCGCATCATCACTGAACGGCGCAATCACTTCTGCTTCACTGCGATAGCGAATGCCCGTGTCCATGCGTAAAAGATTGCGGATGGTAAGTGTGTCCAGCCCACGCCCGGAAATTTCCGGAATATACTTGACCACAGGGTCATCCAACGAACCGATCAAGCCATCCGCAATGGCGGCACCAATCAAAGCTGAGTCAAAGGATTTCGCGACGGAAAAAGAGGTGTTCAGGTCCTCACGGGATGATTCGAGATAGGTTTCATAAATCATTTTGTCATCTTTGATCATCAGAAAGGCTTGCGTGCCGGTTCTTTTGAGCAGGTCATCCAGTTTTTCCAGGCGTGTGCCCTCTTTATAACGATATTCTACCGATTCGGGTATAGCCAGCTCCCCCTTTTCGATCCGGGAAAACACGGCAGGATTTTCAATCGGTCGGCTTGGGAAAACTTTGTAATCCATCGTGTCGGATCGAAGAAGAGTCAGGATCCGGAGCGCATAACCTGGAGAATTGAACATGCTTAACGAGATAAACATCAACGCAATAAAAACAGTTATTATCACCAATATACTTTTAATAAATTTCATGATTTTCTTCACGTTTAGCTCCAAAGTAGAAACACTTGAAATGGATGGTTGAATTATGAATTTCGCCGCTTCTGTTAATTCAGCATATTATTCCCAAAGAAGGAACAAGCCGGCAAGAATATTATGCCTGTCGTTATTGGGAAATCCCACCCTCAAAAGTGCAGCGTGAACCTGCCCGTTCGAACAGGTTGATTGAAAATGATGAGGAAGACTATTTTAAAAAAGCGACATGGTCAGGAAGCTGAAAATTGCAACATCACTTAGAAAATGAATCCACCAGGTCCAAACAATTCCGCGCGTTTCAACCATACCTTTACCCAGAATCCAGCCCATAAAGATGGAGAGAATACCGCCCACCAAACCCCCTGGCACACCAAAATAATGGCCAATGCCAAAGAAATACGCAGCCATCCATAAAGCATGTTTACTCCCACCAATTGGTTCCAGTGTGGCGAGCATGGGTGAGCGGTAAATAATTTCTTCGTTAAATGCATTCAATGCCGCATAAAAAAGGATGGATGGCAAAATGGGTATGATCCTGGCCACGAGTTCCCCGTTTGGACGTAAACCAAGATACTGAACCACAGCCAGAGTAATGGCGATATAAAACCCCCACTGCAAACCAAATTTTGGCCAGGGAATTGGCTTCATAAAACCAAGCCAACGGACCGGTTCGATCGGTGCGCGTAAGTCTCCTTTCGTCAGGAAGAACTGTTGTCGTTTATATCCCAGAATTAATAAAACCAAAATCATTGCGATTGATACAGCAAGTTTCCCGGTTTGCTCTGCCTGCATGCGTGTATCAAAAACCGACCCGCCGAACAATTTTTGAAGGAAAGGTATAGTAAAATCAAAACGGGATCGTAAAGCATTCAGACCGAAAAAGGCAATTAAGATCAGAAAGAAATTTTTCAACGGGCGTAATGGCTTCCAAATAATGGCACCCAGGCTTAAGGCAAACAAAAAGCCAATCTTAAAATAAAACAACCAGGAAGGAATGCCACCCGTTAATTCATTAAAGGCGATATCCGGTGCGCTGCTCATTAAAGCGGTAACGCCCCAGGCTAACCAGGTCAGATTGCGAAACCTTATAGGAACAGGATAAGGATTGGATTGCATTGTTTCCTCCGAATCAATAGGTGACCGAAAAGAATTAGTCGGGTAAGTCGTCTGATCTTAAACTGTTCAATACCCGACTAATGCAATTATGACGGAGAGAAATGGTTATCTCCACCCACAAAAGAGCAGTCAGAACCTACCCGGAGGAACAGGTTATCGCAAATCATCGGCGGATAATATTTTGGAGCATAATCAGCCTGGAAAGAAATTTGTTAAGCCTTCCGGAATTTTTCATTCAGCCAACCGGTCGATTATTCAAAACAGACCGGGTTGTCCATCTTCCTGACGGCCTTCATATTCGCGATCTACTAAAAGATGGCGGCCATTGGCGGCCGCCACTGCCAAACGATCACATCGTTCATTTTCCGGATGCCCGGCATGTCCTTTGACCCAGATGACAGTAACTTTGTGGGAATCAAGCAATCCCATTAATTGCTGCCATAAATCCGGGTTCAGGATCTTGCCCTTACCGGTTTTACGCCAACCTTTCGCCCGCCATGTATCCGCCCAGCCTAAATTAATGGCATCACTGATGTATTTCGAGTCGGTATACAGGCGTACTTGACTTCTTTCCTTCATTGAACGCAACCCTTCGATAACAGCCATGAGTTCCATGCGATTATTGGTCGTCAGGA
>CAZPIM010000183.1:0-3802 GCA_964586385.1 uncultured Anaerolineaceae bacterium | reverse complement strand
GCAAAGTATCAAACATCTCCTTAACCACCTGTCTAAAAAAAAGGGTGAAGTTCAATCTGAACTTGGATCATAAGAAACCTGGTTTTTTTACGAATCAAACGTATTCATTCCTTTTTCCCGCAAACACCAAACCAGATTTCACGAAAATACCCACAAGAATTAACCACCAGATAAAAAACCGACGAATGCATTTCCCCTATAAAGGTTCCCTTTAAATCAGCACGCAAATACGAGCTTTTCAATTAAAATAAAGATGCAAAACGGAGTTTAAATGGAATTTATCCCCTTTTCTGAACAACACATCACCGCCGCAGCAACCTTGCTTGCCCAACAAAACCAACATATACATCTTCGGTTTCCGCTTTTACCCGAGCGCATCAACGTGCTGGATGCTGCCCGCGACTTCCTGTCTGCTTTGTTTCAAAAAGCAGATTCACACGGGATGGTGTTGATTGAAAATGACAAGTTAACCGCCTACATGCTGGGCTCGTACAATGAGAATCCTTTTTTTGGAAGGCATTGCTGGGTTCCATTTGGCGGTATCGCATTGCCCAACACCAATTTCCAGCAAATCTTCAGACACCTGTACGCTGCAACCGGCTCGCAATGGATGAAGGACAGTGTTCTGAATCACTATCTGGTCTGTCCGGACATTCCGGACTGGCAGCAGGCTGCTTTTTCGCTCAGTTTTGGGCAGGAACAGGCTTATGCCATTGCTTCATTGCAGGACCTGCGAGATGAACCACCCATCCCTGCCGGAATTCAAATTCGTTCAGTCCTTCCACAAGACGCCGACCAGCTCCATGCAAAAGGTCACTGGATCGCAGCTCATTTGAATAAAGAACCTGTCTGGGAACCGGTCCCGCAACAACATCTGGATGCCGTCCTACCGGAATATGCAAAGCTGGCAAACGATGACACCTCCACCACGATGGTAGCAGTGGAAGGAGAGAAAATTATTGGTTATGTTGTACTATATACCGTCGATGTCGGACCCGAACATTTGCTGGGGGTACCAAGCGCGGGGGAATTCGCTGCGGCAGCCATCGACCCGTCCTATCGCAAGCGCGGTGTGGGTAAAGCGCTCTTTACCCGTCTGATGAATGAAGCCCGTGATCAAAAATACAAAACACTGTTCACCGATTGGCGCACAACCAACCTCGCTGCCGCCAGTTACTGGCCAGGTTTTGGTTTTGAGCCGTTTGCTTACCGCTTGCTTCGGCGAGTTAATCCCCGCTATCAGCCGTATTTAGAAAAATAATGAGATTGGAGTAAAAACCTTGATCCTTTTAACCGGAAAAACGGTCGTTATCACCGGCAGTTCGCGTGGATTTGGTCTGGAAATGGCGTTGGCTGTAATTCAAGTGGGCGGGAAGGTAGTGATCAGTGCGCGCAGTAAACAGGGGGTTGAAGAAGCACTGGCCAGATTGAATGCACCAGACAGAACCGCTGGACTCGTTGTCGATGTGACTGATTTAAGCCAGGTGCGCGCCCTTTCTAATTTTGCAATCAAGATATTTGGTCACTACGATGTTTGGATTAACAACGCAGGTATAAGCGGTACGTATGGACCAACCACCGAAATTTCTCCGGGCACCTTTCAACACGTGATCCAAACGAACATCCTGGGAACCTATTTCGGCAGCAAGGTCGCGCTGGAACACTTTACCAATTTGCAGCAGGGAAAACTGATAAATATCCTCGGGCACGGCTATAAAAGCCCTGTTCCATTTCAAAGCGCTTATGCCTCCAGCAAAGCCTGGGTAAGATCTTTCACCTTAGCACTTGCCCGTGAAGTCTCCTTGCCAAAAGTAGGTATATTTGCTTTCGCCCCCGGCATGATGTTAACAGATCTGTTGACCCATGTGGACGTGGTGGCCGGTCACGAAGATCGTTTAAAAGTATTTCCAACAGTCATTCGTATACTGGCAAGACATCCATCCACAGCCGCGCAAAAAGCAATCTGGATCGCATCCTCCGCTACAGATGGAAAAACCGCGAAGCTTTTCACAGTACCGATGACTTCTTTCCTTTTAAAAAGCATTGGCAAAGAAATGCAACGCCGAATCACAAAATCTAAACAGACGCCTCTCCAACTCAGCTTTCACAGCATTCCACCATATGTCCCGGAGAATGAGATTGTACACCAATAAAATCGCCAAAGCGGTTGGTTGTCACCCCAATACCGTCCGACTGTATGAGCAATGGGGATTAATCCCCCCGGCAAAACGCAGTCCAAATGGATATCGCATTTACACACAGGAACATCTGGATCAAATGCTTTTGGCCCGTACTGCCTTGAATACACCCTGGCCGGGAAAGGAAATTCGCAGGTCCGGAACCGCGTTGGTCATGCAAGCATCTGGCGGTGACCTGGAAGGTGCTCTGAATGCAGCTTACCAACATCTTACTTTGATACAATCCGAAAAAGATCAAGCTGAATCGGTTGCAGAGCTGGTTTCGCGATGGGTGCAGGGTCTGCCGATTGCGAAAACTGATCGTCTTTTTCGAATTCGGGATGCAGCGGCGCACCTCCAAGTAACCGTGGAACAATTGCGGAATTGGGAACGGAATGGTTTATTGACGGTGCCACGTGACCCAGTGAATCGTTATCGCCTGTATGGGAGTGAAGAATTGTCACGGGCTCGCGTTATTCGCATGCTTCGAAATGCAGGTTACAGTATCATGGCGATATTGCGCATGATGATCAAAATTAATCAGGATGATTCAATTGACATCAAACAAGCCCTGGACACTCCTGGACCATACGAAGATCTTCCATTCGCTGCAGATCGGTGGTTAACTACCCTGGAAGAAATGGAAACGCGGGCACGAGCGATGATCAATAATCTGGAAGAGCGTTTGAGACCGGAAAATATCGGGTAGATTTTTTATTTAGAGAACATCTTTTGATGCGCGCTGGGAACCAACTACTACTGAAGTATATAAGGACCTGGCTGATGCGGCGATTCGAGTTTGCAATGAATTAACCAACTTTTTTATATTGCCTGAATTTTCCAAATGAAATCGCATATCAATTTCTGCAATTAAAATCGATTCGTTTTACCCCTTGACAAAATTTGTTTATATCGTAAAATTACGATATAAGGAATTTCCATGAAAGAAAATTCAGTTCAAATATCAATTTCTGAAAATGAAGAACGCCTGGCACACATGTTGAAAGCACTTGGTAACCCGGTACGATTTCGGATCATCAAGATCTTAGCAGAAAAACAGATGTGCATCACCGGTGAAATTGTGGAATTGACCACTCTTGCACAATCAACAGTCAGCCAGCACTTAAAGGTTTTACGCGAAGCTGGTTTAATTACTGGTGAGGTGGAAGGCCCAGCGACCTGCTATTGCCTGGACCCAAATGGGATTACCTGGCTCAAAAACCAAATCGGAAACTGGCTGCCCGGTTGCTGCCAACCATCAATTATAAAAATCGATTGTTGCTAAACAATCACCATTACCTGAGGATTTCAACAGCCGCAGGATTTTTTAAACTTTGATCATCGTAAAATTACGATAAAGGAGAAGCAATGAAGACAGAATCAATGAACTATTTTAAAGCCGTAGCCAAAGACTGGGATTCTCTACGAACAGGTTATTTCAAAGAGGCAGTACGGGATTGTGCGTTTGCGAAAGCCTATCTCTCGGCGGATATGATTGTTGCCGATATTGGAGCAGGCACCGGGTTTATCAGCCAGGGTTTAGCAAGTAAAGTGGCGCAAGTGCATCTGGTGGATGCTTCTGAAGCAATGCTATCGGTCGCCAGACAAAATCTGGCTGAACTTGA
>CAZPIM010000182.1:0-3802 GCA_964586385.1 uncultured Anaerolineaceae bacterium | reverse complement strand
ATTGTGCTTTGGGGTGCATGGTATGGCAGTCATAACATCGGTGATCAATTATTGTTACTAACCATTACCGCTTTAATACATTCCGAATTGAAAAATGTTCACTTTACCATTCTGACTGATTCTCCAAAACACATTCAAACGTACATGCAAGCCGAATCAAATTGTGTGTTTGAACCGCTTGCCAGCCGCAGACAGATCGTTCGTGTGTTTCGCGCTTTAGCTACTGCTGATTTCTTCATCATCGGGGGCGGTGTCCCCTATTTTCAGAACCTGAAACAACTGGGCGTAATTTCTTTCCTGACCGGGTTGTGCAAGCTGTTTAAGACGCCTTATGGGAACTGGTGTGTTTCCAGCCAACCAGTTTCATCTGCATTTGCGAAGCGGGTTTTTGGATGGACATTAAATGGTGCCAGATTTATTACTTTTCGAGATAACCATACCAATCAATTGTTTGAAGCATGTGGCGTCAAAAATCAAATGGTTAAAACCGCCGATTCTGCATTTACATTTCACCCTGTTTTGGAAGGCAAAAACCTTGATCAACTACAACTGGTAGGTAAAAGAGATCTGACGCGCCCCTTGATAGCACTTATGCCACGGACCTTAATCGGACGAGAAAATAAAAATCAGACGCACTATACCAGACAATCTGAAAAAGAATTTCAACGTGAAATCGAATGTTTTTCAGCAGCACTGGATTGGTCCTGGGAGAACGGGTTTCAGCCAATTTTTATCCCCATGAATACCTTCGGGGAAGATGATGATCGCATAGCTGCCCATTTAAGTGCACAAAAAGCAAAATATGGACTTAATGCATTGCTTATCGATGAAGAAATCAGACCACAGGATGCAAGGCGGATTTTATTCGATTGCCAGGTAAGTTTTAGTGCGCGTGTTCACGGATCCATCCTTTCAGCTATAAGCGGGTGCCCAATTATGATGTATGCATTTCAACCCAAACATGAGGGCATTATGTTCGAGATGGGCTTGCAGGATTTCGTACTAAAACCGAAAAATGCTTCAACCGAAGCTACCTGCAATCTTTTAGGAACGATGGTAAATAATCGTGATCAGATTCGTAAAGACATGCAAACAACCATTAATGGACTGATTATTTCAGCCAGACTTCCATTGCAGCTTTTAATCAAACACCTCGCAAAAACCAATTAAGACTCTTATCCTTTAATATCTTTGCTAAAATTTAATTTTGCAGTTTCGAGATGGTTTAATTGAAGGATATAATTATCTGGTAAGCAATGCATTTAGCCGTTTTGGCGAAAACCACAAGGAGGAATTTGAGGAAATTTTACCAATCCGGGCTGATGATAAATATCCTGCTCTCCAGCGCTCTGCTCATCCCAATGATCGGAGCTGTCGTTGACTTGTCTCGCTGGTATATGGGCATCATCAATGACATATCAAAAATCCCATATCGATTGATTATTTTGTGTCTTATTGAACTGACATTTTTTATCATAGTCTATTTGCACATCTGGTTTCCAGGGCTTTTTACGTTCATTATCAAACCTCGAAATCGTTTGCGTTTTGCTGGTTATTTATTTGCCTTTGGGTTGGCTATCCTTTATTTCTTTTTGCGCACCAATGGACTGGACGGACTTCTATCCGGTCCTTATACGCAAATCACTTTGTTTCTTTTTTTTATTTATACGTTTGGCATACTGTTTTCCCAAAAGAAAACGCTCAGTTGGAATGGATTATTTGCCGGCGCTATATTATTTTCCTCATTAATGGCGTTAATTTACGGATTTTCACTGGCTACCGATTTTCCTTTCTCCCTTACCTGGTCTGAAGGAAATCGTATTTGGGAATATTCAACCTTTTTTGGATCCGATCGCTACAATATTGAAACGACCGGCAGAATTGATACACTCACATCTGTAGGACGTACAAGCCTTTGGGGAATACCTTTTTTGATCCCCAATATTTCGATAAAAATTGTTCGTATTTGGGATGTTATTGTTTTTTCTTTGCCATATCTGCTTTTAGGGTGGGTAATTTTTAGTTTTGAAAAGAAAAAGAACCTGGGAACGTGGATCATACTTGGCTTTTCAGCATTTCTCTTGCTTAACCAGGCGCCAATTTACTCTCCGCTAGTACTTGCAGCCTTATTGGTTACTCTCACGCGCAAGTCCCCGCTTTGGCTGGCTATCCCGGCTGTTATTCTGGCAACGTATTATGCAACCATCAGTAGGTATACCTGGGTTTTTGCCCCGGGTATGTGGGCTGTTATGTGGAACTTTATTGACCGTGATTTTTCTGAACATCCCGGGTTTTGGCCAAATTGGAAAAAATCCATCCTCCTGGGTTGCTCCGCATTATTTGGAGGATTTGTCCTCCCGCCAATCATGAATCGCTTACTTTCAGAACCAGGAATATCTGATGGAATAGTGAATTTAAATAAAATTTCAAATTTGGGGGCAAACCATCCTCTATTGTGGAATCGACTTTTCCCCAATTCCACTTACGGGCTTGGCATATTCCTAAATTTAATCTTAGTCACTTTGCCATTAATTATTCTTATCCTTTTGCCAATGATCACAAAAAATTGGAAATTGATTATCTGGCAAAAATTGGTCATGATAGGATTCCCATTCCTTTTTCTGGTCGTAGGTCTTGTAGTCAGTACCAAAGTTGGGGGTGGAAGCAACCTTCATAACCTGGATATGTTTTTTATCAGTCTGGTATTCCTGGCAGGTCTTTCCTGGAAAAACGGATTGCGGGAAATTGTGCTCCTCCCAAATCCTGCGACAAAATGGGCTTATTTACTCCTACTGGCGTTTATTCTTGTACCGGCCTGGAAGAACATGTCTGCCGTCAAGCCTGTTACTCCCCCCAATCCTGAACTTGTAAATGAAGCGCTGAATGTTTTGACTTCTTCTGTAGCGGAAGCAAGCAAAAAAGGGGAAGTTTTATTTGTTGATCAGCGCCAACTCATTACTTTTGGACATGTCGGTGATCTGCCCTTAGTCACCGAATATGAAAAGAAAGTGATCATGAATGCTGCAATGGCAAATGATCAGAACTATTTTGATACCTATTATAGCGACCTGAAATCAAGACGCTTTTCCTTAATTGTCATTGAACCAATTACTATTCATTTCCAAAAAGAAGATCAAGCCTTTCAATATGAGAACAACACCTGGGTAAAATGGGTTTCCATACCAACTTCCTGCTATTACAAATCCATATTCCGTTCGGAAGAGTTTCTTTTCGAGTTGCTCATCCCTCGAGATCAATTTCTCAATGCAGTCAAAGGATATCGCTGCCCGGATTAGAACAATCCAAAAACCATTGAGCTGCCGGGGATTCTCCACAGTGTTGATATGAACTCATTTGGGTTTTTTTCACTGATATAATCTCATCATCCTAAATCACTAAGAGATTCATTCTTCATGTTTGAAAAATCATTCGCTTTTATGAAAGATCAATCGAATCTGGCATCCCGCAAGAAAAAACTGATCGGGATGATCCTTTTTCTGGTGATTGTCCTGATCATGGTTGTGGTCGTCCCCTGGAAAGAAACCTGGTCTGTTATCACCCATTCCGACGGGGGTTTGATTGCAATAGCTTTTGTTTTATTAATCCCAACCCAAATCTTAAGCGCAGCCAGTTTTTATGTGGTTGCCAAAAGTCAATCCATGCAACTTTCGATCTGGAAAATTTTTCTAATCAATTCCACCATCAATTTTTACGAAATTGTTCTGCCAGCCACTTTCTTCGGCAGCGGTCTGCGATGGTATCGCTATGCACAAGAATCCAAAAAACCCGCCGAATCTTTTGC
>CAZPIM010000181.1:0-3832 GCA_964586385.1 uncultured Anaerolineaceae bacterium | reverse complement strand
GCATTGTTCTCACCGTTTCGGGGATAGATGTTGGTTTCCACCATCCATTGTGCTTTTAAGGCATTCATGATCTCTGTAAACGCATTTTCCAGATCACTTGTATTACCAAAGGCGGAAAAACCACCGGTGCTGGCTGCCATGCTACCTAATTCGAGCGTATTAATGCCCTCTTCTTTGACAGACAAACCAATGGTGTGAATCGGAACCTGACCTTTCATGGCTTTGTCGATCAGTTCCTGATAAGTGTGTTTACTGCAAACCTTGCCTTCACGGGTTTCGTCTTTACCATCGGTAAACAGAATAACAGCTCTGCGCCCTGCTGGCGCTTTTTCCATTGCTTCCACCGCCGAGAAGGCTGCATCATACAGACAGGTGCCGCGTTGAGAGACTTTCATCTGATCAATGGCGAAGCTGAGTGCCGCTATATTTTCGGTAAAGTCCTGTAATAATTTTATTTCTTCGTCAAATTGAACAATGGAAAAAAATGAGTTGTTGGGGGAATTACTGATGGCTAATTTGGCTGCATTTTTTAAAATATCCGCAGATCCAGCCATACTGCCGCTGGTATCCAGTACCAGGGCAACATAGATGGGAACATCCGGTTCCTTAAGTTCACCATTGGCAACCAAATTCGTATTCAATAAGGTGATTTGTGCATTGGATAATTGGGCATCCGTGATAGCAGCACCGGTACCAGGATCAAAGATGTTGAAATAGACTTTCAGGATCATGTGATCCGGAGTTTCTACCGTATTGATTGTGTTGATGCGAATGTCCCAATTGCTTTGTGCGATGATTCCCGCTGTTGGGAAAAATACTACTGATAAAAGGAAGAATACAAGGAAAAAATTCCTTAGGTGATGAGTCACGCTCTCTCCTTTTTAGTTAATGAAACATTAATAATTTCTATAAAAATTATAGCAAATAATAAAAATAATTCTACAAGGCAAGATTAAAAAAACCTCACAAAGTATGTACAATCAACGCAGGCTGATCGGATAAATGAAAGATATTTCCAAAAAAGGATTTAAATGATTAATTTTGTCCATAATTCCCGTAAACAATGACTGATTTGTTCTTTATTGGAAAATACAAAAATTTATGTTTACTTTCCGATTGGGAATATCGTATCCGAATTACTTTCAATGATTTCTGCCCGGATCAGCCCATGTGACAATTCATTTAGGTCCAAATTAAACAATTCCAGTTTTTCCTGACGAAACTGAATAGTCATGGTCACATCAGCACCAAAATCCTCGTCTTGAATGACACCTTGATACTTTTGGACTAATAAGCGGACCTGTTCAAATAGTGTATATGGTATGACAACCATCACCAGGTAAGTGGCCACTTTGAAAGCTAAAGGCAGATCAATCAGCACTTCTTTGACAGCATCCGTATATGCACGCACCAGTCCACCGGTACCCAGTTTCGTACCACCAAAATATCGTGTCACCACCACTACTACATCCCCTAACCCGCTACCCTGCAAAACGATTAATGCGGGTCGCCCGGCTGTTCCGGAAGGCTCACCGTCGTCACTACTGTGAGCAATTACAGATGCACCATGTCCAATCAGAAAAGCAGGTACGTTGTGGGATGCATCACTAAATTCTTTTTTAATTTCCTGAATAAAAGCACGTGCTTGGTTGACTGAAAAGGTAGGTGCAATACTGGCGATAAAGCGTGACTTTAGAACCTCGATTTCGACTCTGTTGCGTTGTGCTGGGATCCTGAAGTGACTCATAAATTAAGTATATCGGATGTGTTTTATTTATAGAAGTAACAGGAAGGGTAATTTGGTTAATTAAATGGCTATACGAAATTTTTAAGTTGAAAGAATCGAAGTTCTTTCTTATCCATTCCCGCTTTTAGTTTTCGATGGCGGTTGTTCTTAGATCTTTGCCTTCGCGTAGGGTTTTTTCAAATCGTAGAAATTCCTCAGCTACATACATTCCCATATCCTGGTACAGTTTTAATGCGCCACTGAGATTTTGAGCATCCACTCCTAATCCAACCTTTTTGCTTCCCAATTCTCTGATCGCTTGAAACGACTTCTGTAAAAGGGCTTTTCCCAATCCTTTTTTCCGGTGATCGCGTAGAACTCCCAATACACCTACCCAGCCATAATCTTCTCCATAGCTGGATGAGGCTGTCCCTATAATCATACCGACCAGTTCACCGGCATATTCCACGACGAACCACAACTCAGGCATATATTCTGGTGAATCTACGTATTGGTTGAGGAAAATGGGATAGCCTTCCTCAAATGTAGTCGGAATAAAACCCCAATGATCGCGGAAACTTTCTTTTTGTAACTGATACACTCGGGGATATTCTTCTTTCTGCGCAATCCGAATTTTATACCCGTCCGGTAGAATCGGGTCCTCCAGATCTTCATCCAGAATCCGCTCCATTGTCCAAGTGTGTCGCTCAATTTTTGCTCCAAAATCGGTCAATAATTGAACAGCTTCACTATCTTTAGAATTTACAAAACTCATCAGGAATACGCGCAGATCTGCCTGGGTTTTCTGCATCATTTCACGTGTTCGTGTTTCAGCCCAGACATTTAAAAGCCAGCCGAATCCAAGTCCATGATAATCCGGGTGCACCTGTACCAGCGAAGAAAATCGTACAAACGGTGCACTTACACTCCAGATATCAGCATACCCGACCATTTTTTCTCCATCCAATAACAAAAGAGAATCTTTTTCCAGATCAAAACCAGCCAGCTTCCAATCACTTTCCAGCTCACCCACATCCATTTCGTCCTTACCATACAGCGCTTGGGTGCAAATATTGATTAATTCCGCAACTTGTGCAGCATCAACCATCCTTGCAGGTCGAAGGGTAAAGGTTTTTTCATTTTTGATAAATGTGAGTTTCATCATTTTTCTCCTGAACGCAATTGCTGGATTTTTTCCAACATTTCGTGTATCGTCGTTCCATTTTCATCCAGTTCCATTGAATGCCATTGTGCTTCATTTTTGCTAAATCGGCGCAATGAAAGCAGGTTGTTTTCGAGCGCATTAAGATAATACGAGGTTTGTAGATTGAGATTGATTCTTTGGGCTGTCTGGGCAGCCAATAAACACAGCATAGGTCGGGAAGTCATCAACACGCCTGGTATTTCTTTCAGCCAGAATAATACCTCAAGAGGACCTGCACCATCCTCAAGCCATGTTTGACCATGCTTTTCGAGCAGGTCCCCTGCATTTTCGAAATCCCTGAAGCTCAATCGCAAACGTATGGCTTCCAACCATTCACCTTGATCTTGAAGCCAATCCGCCAGTTGTGATTGCTGTTGTTTTAATAGTGGAATGTCCGATTCACGGAGTTGATTGCGCAGTTTGTTGAAGATTCTATCGTTTGGCAGGGTGATTTCTGGTGAAATATTGATTATTATATTGGCTACGCGCAGTTTCACCCAGGTTTCAGACCAATTTTCTCGCGGGAACTCTTTCAGAAACCAGTCTTTCCACCATACATCGCTTACTGTCAGGGCAATTCGCAGATCGGGAGATAAATTCTGGATCAATTCCACAGCTTCTATTTCATGCATATCAGTAGAACCAACCTGAATTTCGATGGTATGGTTTTCCTTGAACAGCATCAACCAATCCTTAAAACCAAGCCACCAGGTTGTAGTGCTGACATAGTATGAATTTTCAAGAATTAGCCCCCATTCCTTTTGCTGGAGTTCGTTTGCGAGCTGTGCGATCGTTTTTGGTATGGGTTGGTGGTGAAGGTCGATGATACTATCCAAAACACTTTGCCCGATGCCCGGGAAAATTGCACGGAATGCGTGAATCAACCCAATCCAGAATCTTCC
>CAZPIM010000180.1:0-3883 GCA_964586385.1 uncultured Anaerolineaceae bacterium | reverse complement strand
TGTTCGTAATGGAATAACATGCCGGGCAGAGCGGGTTAATCGGATTTCCAGCAGGTCGACCAGAGAAACAGTGGGGCCAACTCCGAAAACAAAGATTCGTTGGTGGGTACGGAGTAACTCCACGGCTTGATGAAAAGCTTCGCGGTCAAGGGAGTGAAGTGATTCAGTCAGGAAATCAATTTCCGAGGTGACGACACGCTCGTAAATATCACCGTCCACGCGTAAATCGTTTAAACTGCTGCGAATACGTGAGGAATGATTCACCAGATTGCGAAATTTTGCCTGTAAAACTTCACGCATTGCAGGATAACTACTAAAACCAAGTGAACGGGCGAAGCGTGCCATGGTTGGTTCGCTGATTCCTAATGAAGTTGCGATTTCTAAAGCTGGCATGAAAGCAGCTTCGTCTTGGTGTTCAAGAATGTAAGTGGCAACACGCTTTTCACTTTTGGTCAAATGCGCGTAATGTTCAGCAACCAGTTTACTGAATTCATTTGGAACGTTGCTTTCTTCTTTCATAACACCTCTCACACCCGCCATTAAAATGAAAAAAAGATTAATTTCCTTCTTATTATCATTATATATACTTAATTATTCTTATTTTCATTTCGTTGATTTGCGATGGAAATAGATTATCAATTCACCTCATGAGATTTGGTGACATTATTGTGTATTCTCTGTAGGATTGGGAGGTCCATCAAATCCGAAATGGAGTTGCAATAATAGTCTGCTATTGCCCCTGGATCATGGTTGATGGCAATTGTGACCATTCCGGCTTGCTGAGCTCCGTTCAATTCGATGCTAAGATGACCGACAAAAGCTGATTCATTTTTATGCAGGTTGGCTTGTTTCAGCGCATATAAATAAACCGCAGGATCTGGTTTGTGCGCCCCAAGATCTGTAGAACAAGCTACAATGTCGATCAACTCGGATACACCAACTTTTTCCAGACGGCGCATTTTCCACTCGACAGGGTACATTGTATCTGTAATAATGCCCAGCAAAAAACCTCTCTGTTTTAATCCCTTTAATGATTCCCTTACACCTGGGATAGGTTGAACCTCATTTGAAAAATTAATAAAAGCGCTCGAAAAATCTTTTCTTAGCTGAGAATCAAGAACTCCCCGCATTATTAAGAAATGATCCCAGTAAGTTTTATGATCAATCAAGCCTCGGCTAGCTTGAGTCTTGAGTGTCAAAAGCTGAAAATGTTGATCGGGAGATATCTCAGTTGGAAATCCTTTTTTTTGCAGTAGATCCAACGCAAACTTCTCTGTGGGTACCGAGCGGGTGTATAGAATTCCAGCAGCATCAAAAAAAATCGCTTTTATCATAATATTTACCTTAATTTATTTTGAATTGGGAGAATTAATTGTCTTTGATTAAACGTTCTTAAAGCGGGAATATGGTATTTGTAAATGTTCATTATTTAATAAAATAAAGGGGAATTTTTTTTGGAATTTTCATCTAAAGGATCTATTTACTTACCTGAAGAAAGTTATTAGACCAATTACTGTACACATACGTTGTGTTCATTCACTAAATTTTTAAAGTTTTCATTTATAAATCTTCTCTAAACATGGATAGCATCATTATCATTATTATACATAACTTTCATAAATTTTGTACTTGAAAGTTAACAAACAATTCTGATTTGCATTATGGATTCAGAATAATCGTTAAAGAATAAAAATTTCATTCCCATCATTACACCCAGGCGTAAAAATCCTATGAAAATATTTGATTCACCTAAATTGTGGGTAGATTTTTTATAATTCAGGTTTTGACTAAATGAAAAATAAATCAATAGAAAATGAAAATGAGTATTTAAATCAGTGGAAAGTTATTCCCATTTTCTATTTAGAAAATATTTTCAAGTTCAAGTGGCAGATTGTTTGAAGAAATTTTTTTCCTACCGTAAGATGACATACGTTAGCCTGATCACGATGATGGTTTGCAAACCAGCCATGGCTGATTCTCCTCAGCCACCATCAGCACGAAAATCCAATAGCCAATCTTCATCAGAATGTTACGTAGAATAAACGTTTCACGACATTGGTTTTCCAGTGCTTTTGATCAGAATTCATTCTTACAATAGCCACATTAAGTCTTTTTCATGAAAATTTGTGTCTTTCTTATGTTTTTTATTTAGGGTAATTTTTGTGCGTTGTATAATTAATTCACCAATGCCCGAACCACTTCTCCTCACTAAACTTTATGCACCACCACCACGACATAACCTTGTTCTTCGCCCGCGCCTGATCGAGCGGTTGAACGAAGGTGTATCTTCGGGCCGAAAATTAACCCTGATTTCTGCCCCTGCCGGCTTTGGGAAAACCACATTAATTAGTGAATGGATCGCCGGACCCAAACAATGCCCGCCGGGACAGGTATGCGGTAATTCGGTGGCATGGTTGTCCTTGGATGAAGCAGACAATGATCCAGCGCGTTTTGTCTCTTACCTCGTGGCTGCGTTGCAGACCATCAAGTCTGGAATTGGTGAGGGCTTGATGGCTTCCCTCCGTTCTCCTCAGCCGATGCAAATCGAAGCTATTTTAACTTCATTACTTAATGAAATTGCTATTTCCCCTGAGCATTTTGTGCTCATTTTGGACGATTATCATAATACCGATTCCAAACCGGTTGACCAGTCTTTGGGTTTTCTGGTTGATAATCAGCCGCCACAAATGCACCTGGTTATTACCACCCGCGAAGATCCTCAATTACCCCTGGCACGCTATCGCGCCAGAGGACAACTCACTGAAATCCGTGCTGCCGACTTGCGCTTTACTACAGATGAAGCAGTCGAGTTTTTCAATCAGATGACTGGTTTAAGTCTTTCTGTAGAAAACATAAGCGCACTGGAAACACGAACGGAGGGCTGGATTGCTGGTTTGCAATTAGCTGCACTGGCGATGATTGCATTGCGAGGACACCAGGATACCAATAGCTTTATCAAATCATTTACCGGCAGCCATCACTTTGTGCTGGATTATCTGGTAGAAGAGGTTCTGCAACATCAGACGGAAAGAGTGCAGGCTTTTTTGCTGCATACTTCTATTCTCGATCGTATGTGCGGACCACTTTGTGATGCCATTCTATTAGATTCGTCAGTCTCAGGGCAAACAAATCTGGAATATCTTGAACGTTCCAACTTGTTTATTGTTCCATTAGACAACGAGCGCCGTTGGTACCGTTATCACCACCTCTTTGGTGATTTGTTGCGGAAACGGTTGACCCAGCGCCTTTCTCATGACGAGATTACCGCACTTCATATCCGTGCCAGCCAATGGTTTGAAAACAATGACCTGGTGCTCGAAGCGTTTCACCATGCGGCCGAAGCCGATGATATTGATCGCGCTGAGCGCTTGATGGAAAGCAAACAAATGCCATTACACCAACGTGATGCAGCATTTGCAATTCTTAACTGGCTGGAATCTCTGCCAAAATCCTTGTTGGATCACAAACCTTCTTTTTGGTGGAAGCAGGCTTCACTTACGCTGGCTATGGGTCAAACTGATGGTGTAGAGGAGAAACTCCAGGCAACTGAAGCTGCAATCGCAGCTACAACTCTGCCAGGTTTCGAACCGGATGATTCAACCCGCAACCTGATCGGGAAAATTTCTGTAGCAAGAGCGAACCTTGCACAGACACAAGCACTAACTGAAACAATTTTTTCGCAGGCAACACGTGCCCTCGAATATTTACACCCGGACAATCTGTCTTACCGTTCCTCGGTTACCCGAACATTGGGATTTGCTTATTATTTAAAAGGCGACTGGGTTGCAGCATATCAGGCCTATTCTGATGCCTTATCACTTGCACAGACGGCTGGTGATATTACCAATTCCTTGTTAGCATCCATCCGTTTAGGTCAGATGCA
>CAZPIM010000179.1:0-3894 GCA_964586385.1 uncultured Anaerolineaceae bacterium | reverse complement strand
AAATATGACACCATTTTATGAACTTATCGACGAATACAGAAATCTGATGCAAAACGGGAAAATACGTGAAGTTTATATTGGGTTGATTGAATACGTCATGGACTTGAAGACGTACTACAAGAATAATTATCCGGACTATTTTGTTTCCGGAAATGTTTACGTTGGATATATGGATATGACTTATTTCTCCATCGTTCCACAATCGTTAAAACGAAGAAATCTGAAAATCGCAATTGTTTTTCTGCACGAAGCGTTTCGATTTGAAATTTGGTTGGCTGGATATAATAAACAGATTCAATCGAAATACTGGAAATTCTTCAAGGAGAAAAACTGGACCAAATATCACCTGGTTGAAGACACGAAAAATGCTGATTCGATCCTGGAGCATATTGTAGTCAATGATCCTGATTTTCGTGATTTGGCGGCATTGACACTACAAATCGAAAATGAAACAAAGATTTTTATTCATGAGGTTGAGACCTTCTTGTCTCAAAATGATATCTGAGACCATATTTCCTAGAAATAGTTTTAATCACACTTTCGTTTTTTTTTAAATGAATTGCAACTTGTTTAGAATCAACATTCGTAGCCTTTTTTACCTTCTAAAACTTATTAAGGTGAAAGCGATTTTGAAAACTCCTTCCTAATTCATTTCAAAGCAATGAGGGTTAACAATTGATCACAAATTAATGAGCGGTTTTTTATTTCATAATTATCTACAAGGTTAAATTTGATGATTTGAGAGCAAAATTTTATTTGTTAGCTTGCATAAAAAATTTTTCCCTCTTCTGATGTGACTGATATAATTAAATTCAATTCCTCATTACTGAATTTAATAAATTTTGAACTGAGTAAAAAATGAAACAATCCATCATTCACATCGCAATTGTTGTAAGAGACTACGATGAAGCTATCGCTTTTTATACTGAGAAGCTTCATTTTACTTTGATTGATGATACCTATCAGCCGGAACAAGATAAACGCTGGGTTGTGGTATCCCCTCCAGGTTCGTACGGAACATCCATTTTGCTAGCCAGAGCTTCAAAGCCTGAACAAATACCATTTATTGGGAATCAAACTGGTGGAAGAGTATTTCTTTTCCTAAACACCGATGATTTCTGGAGAGATTACAATGAAATGGTCTCTAAAGGGATACGGTTTGTTCGAGAACCGAAAGAAGAATCTTATGGATTTGTTGCTGTATTTGAGGATTTATATGGTAACTTGTGGGATCTTTTGCAAATTAATGAAAATCATCCTCTTTATACACCTAATTACCCAACCATCTTGGGTAATAAATAGCAATTACTAAATAATAACCAATCCCAATATTACAAAGACATTAATAGACTGGTCAATCAGTCAATTAAATATACCTAAGTGGATAGTCCGTGTCAGCATTGATTATCTTAAAATATGCCTATCGCATAATGTTTTTTATAATTTTTTTGAAAATACTTAATTCTCCTTATAGATATAGTTAGGTTTCTTAAAATCAGAGGATAGATGGTAAATAAAAAAACAAATAATTTTCGTTGGATAGGGCGAATCATGTTACTTATAACAGCAATTTTCGTAAGTGGTATAGCATTAATATTGGGCATTCTTTTAATCTCCAGCCCGGGTTCACCTCAACCAATTCTGGATCAAGATGGAAATATTTTAGCCGCCAGTATTTCTGAAAAAAATTTTGTTGAAATTAATGGTGTCAAACAGGGAATGTTTATTAAGGGCAATAATTTAAAGAACCCGGTTTTACTTTACCTTCATGGTGGAATGCCAGAATATTTTCTCACAAACAAATATCCTGCTATCCTCGAAGATTACTTCACTGTAGTATGGTGGGAACAACGGGGCTCAGGAATCTCCTTTAGTGAAGACATTCCTCAGGAAACGATCAATCTGGAACAATTCATTTCAGACACAATCGAAATGACCAATTACCTGCGTGAACGATTTGGAAAAGAGAAGGTTTTTTTAATGGGGCATTCAGGAGGGACATTCATTGGCATTCAAGCTGCTGCCAGAGCGCCAGAACTGTATTACGCATATATTGGTATGGCGCAAATGACCTATCAACTTGAGTCTGAAAAATTGGCATACGATTACATGCTTCAGGTAACAAAGGAAACAGGAAATCGAAAGTTAAACTTAAAACTCAAAGAAAATCCGGTAACGATTGAAAATGGTATCCCCGTATCATATAACGCCATCCGGGATGTTGCCATGCATAGCCTCGGAATTGGGACTACACATCAGATGAAATCAGTAATCACTGGAATTTTTATGCCATCTTTGATGAATCGCGCATATACCCTCAAAGAAAAAATTAATATGTGGCGCGGAAAATCGAAATCCGGAATAAGTTCCTTATGGAGTGAGATGATGGTGATTGATTTGAGAACCCAAATTCTCAATCTCGAAATTCCGGTTTATTTCTTAAATGGTAAATATGATTACACTGTTTCATCCAGTATGGCAAAAGAATACTTCGAAAATATACAGGCACCTGTCAAAGGTTTTTACTGGTTTGATCAATCTGCACATAGTCCTTTATTTGAAGAACCAGAAAAAGTACGATCCATTATTGTGGAAGACATCCTCTTTTTGAAAAATAATTTGGCTGACGCCAAGTAACTAAAAAATACGAACTTGCATTTTCCGGGTTCAGGTTTCCAATAAACGGATTATTCGGGTTGGTAGGTTTATATAATTTTCTATATACGATTATTTGGATTTCAATATTCCAGGATTGAATCTCTGATTTTTTATCGCCAAATCCAGTTCAATATCAATTCGATGAATCCGGGCATTAAGTCATACAACAAATTTTGACTTTGGAATAATTGACTTTATATTAATCGATAAACAGAATGTCAGGATTGATACCATTTATATACTTTACAAAAGAAAATGATGTACTTTTTCACTTAGGTGAAGGCTAATTGTCGAAAATTGATATTGAAAAGTTGTTTTCGTACTGAGCTGAACAATCGTATAGGAACAAAGTTGAACTGACATAACCTTAGAATTTCAATTAGGAGGGCATGATGACGTTAGGTGCATTTTCAATTAGTTTGGCCGTAAAAGATCTCGCTGCTTCGAAAATTTTTTATGAAAAACTTGGTTTTCATATTTTCGGAGGGGATGCAACACAAAACTGGCTGATTTTAAAAAACGGTGATCATACCATTGGATTATTCCAGGGAATGTTTGAGAAAAACATGCTTACTTTCAATCCAGGTTGGGACCAGGATTGCAATACGCTTGAATCTTTTTTGGATGTGCGCGAACTTCAAAAGAAATTCAAGGCAGAAGGTTTAACAATAGAAGGTGAAGCCGATGAAAGTACAACAGGACCCGGATATTTTATGCTTTCGGACCCGGATGGCAACCCGATTCTATTTGATCAACATGTTTAATCAGACAAACCTGACTAATTCAATAGAAAATAAAAATTCTTTACATGAAATATTCTTCGAAAATTAGGAAAAAAATTTTCATGGTCAAGGATTGGAATAATAGGTAAATTGCAAGGCTCGGCTAACTAATTCAATTTAGCGTTAACGTAAATTGTTGAAAACTTGAATGAATCATTCATGGAGAAAAAATGTTCGGTCTAATTGGCAAAATAATCACTTTACCCGGCAAGAGAGATGCTTTGATTTCTATCCTTATCAAAGGAATTTCCGGAATGCCTGGCTGCTTAAGTTATGTGGTGGCAAAAGACTCCTCTGATTCTGATGCAATTTGGGTAACCGAAGTTTGGACTAATAAAGAGAGTCATCTGAATTCTCTCTCTCTCCCCTCTGTAAAACACGCTATAAATCTTGGAAGACCATTGATCGCCGGGTTTGGTGAACGATTTGAGACTACACCGATTGGCGGTCAAGG
>CAZPIM010000178.1:0-3944 GCA_964586385.1 uncultured Anaerolineaceae bacterium | reverse complement strand
GACAACATCAGCCAAGGTTCGATGATTATATTTATGCTTGCGTGCGCAAAAATGCAGGGTCCTAAGTTACGCCCTCCCACAAGATAAATTATGGCTAAAAGAATCCCTAAAATCGTTGTCGAAAAGATCGCGGGAAACGTGAACTTAAAGTCGCCCCTGGCAAGCATCCAACTGGAGTGGGCTATTCCAAAAGCAACTCCGGAAATGATCACCTGGAGAATAGGGGTAACACCTCCAGCCATGAGCATATCCATAATCCATCGTCGAAAAAAGACTTCTTCAACTATACCGCCGACCAACGCCGCGAGAATCCCGAGCAGTTTAAACAACGAGAGTTCTTTCTGCTTATCTAAAACGAATGGAATGACTTTCATTGTGTAGAAAACATAGGCGATTGCTGTGACCGCAGCTAGTATCCACGCGATAGTAGGAGCAAATGATCCTCTATGGGAACCAAGATTTTGAAAAAGGGGTATCGGTCCCCAAAAAATACTCATCACCAATGGGCTGACCATAAATGCTGAGGTGATGCCTAGAATTAATGCGGTTTTCGATCGATCATTCATTTTTCTCTTCACTTTCACTTATTTCTGATTTTAAATAGAATTAATTATCCAATTGCATTGATGACTCGTGATTTTGGCATAAAGTCACAGGTCAGCCTGGTAATTTTTGACTGCTAGACCGCATTTAGGGCAGGTTTCGTCATACCAGGAATGAGGTTCACCACACTGCTCGCAACGCCAACGTTTATCCTGCATTTCCAGCCAATTTGATAAGCCTGTAGTTTGGATCATCTCCATGTTTTTCAGGACACATTGCCCGTATGGATACTGTTGATCTGCTATGAATTTTTGCATCAGATCACAAGTCATTAATTTGCTGCATTGATTGCAGAATTCGAACTCCTTGATGATGGTGCAAGCCTTAATGCCACAGGTTTCGCAAAACGCGGTGGGTTTCTCACTTTTGCATCCGTAGCATCTCTTATCATTTTCAAGTTTTCCGGCTTTTGTCGCCAACATGATGGGGCAGGCACTACAATACACACCGCAATAACCATCAGATACGTATTCCATTGTTTCCTCTTTTTTCTGAAATATACTTCTCTTTATTTAATGAATTTTTTTTAACTGCTTTTATTATTACTGACGAATGTAAGCTGTTGTAAACTGATTGCGGTATTTACTAATCTACATGCGCAATGAGCTTTTTCAATCTCCCAGAGGGGAAAGCCTTAACATTAGCGTAATACTTTTTTCTGACAACTGGTATCCTGGTCAGCAACATCAAGATAGGCGTCAGTACTCTGATTTTGAAGTCTTTCTGAGGAAAGTCGAACAGCCCGTGTTTCTTGAAATACCTGTAATCTGCTTGCCAAAGTGGCCGAAGCCTTCCCCAAATGTCGTCTCTAAAAACCTTGTGCCCACCAACCCCTAGAAAGTTCTGGGGTCTGATGTACCCTATTCCGGCAAAACTGACCAGACGCTGAGCAAAACTCTGTAACAAAGAGTCAATCTCCTCCGAATTCTCGCACTCATCGGTGATGATATCTACGTGATTGGCATATTGCCTTGCAGTGGACGAAGCTTCGAGGATCTGAATGAGATTTTGGTTTTGTCTCAAAGGTCCCGAGATGATAAATCCCAATTGTTTCCCGGCAAGTGATGGTGTATGGTTCCAAAAGTAGGCCCGGTCAAAGAAAGTTTTCCACGTAGAGGATAGATACCGGCCCTTGACAGTCCCGGCAAAGACAATAATATCCGCTGTTCTAACGCGCTCATTATAGAAGTCAACAAACCCGTCCTGATACGCACACGAATAATCATATCCGCAGCGCATGCAGCCCAGACATGCACCACGGATATCCACCTGGTTCAGGTCAATCACATCTATCTGATTCATAAAAGATTGTTTGAATCGCTGAATCATCTTTCCCAAATTGGTATTGCTATCGTTCGAATCAGTCAAGACCAGCACTTTTTTGTTTCCCGGATCAACTCTCAAACCTGGTTCTTTCGGCTCGTAAGTAAAGTCACTGAAAATCAGTGGGTTAAAAAGCCTGGAAGTTGCAGATTGCTCCTGGATAGCCTCGATGAAACCCTCCGCAAAAATTATTATCTCCCGTCTTCTTTCCTCTTTCATCAGGTCAATGATATCCAGTGAAATGGCATCAACGTAATTCATTTTTAAGTCTTCACAGACAGCGCGCATGTAATTATGGGCGGTGTGGTCATAGAAATGGATGGACGTGGTCATTGCCGCGGCATACTTGTTTTTGAAAGCATCTTCCATACCCCTCTCAGAAATCAATTCGATGAACCGCATATACTGAGCCGGGACGCATAAAACCCAAAGTCCGAAAGACCACAAAATGCCATCGGCCGTTCGCACCTCATCAATGATTTCCTGAAAGGCTTTTAGGTCTCTCTCAATTTTTTTTATACGCTGTGATACGTGGATTATTCTAAATTCATATTGAGGGAAATGCTTTTGAACGTATGCGACGTATTGTAAGGTAATGCTGTCTTCACCTTTAGGGCTCCCGTTTAGGACGATTATTTTCATAATTTTTGTTCCTTATTTAATTTGGCGTTTGTGGATTTCGAATCACGAACATTCGTATTTAATATTCACTTTATAAAAATTTTTCCTGAGATTACAATCGTGAACAACCTCTAGATATTCTCTTGCGCTGGAACGTCGTTGGCACTCCGAATATTGACAAGGAAGTAGCGCCGGGTTGTGGATGTAATCCACTTCCAGTGCAATACAAGATGCACAATCAAAAGAATTGTCCACATAACGCCAAACACAACATGCAAGCGATCCGGAACCCTCACGATATAAGAATTAACTCCCAAATGCAGCACCCAAGCTAATCCACCGAACACATTAGTCGCGATATAGGCAATCCACATGATCCGATTTACAACACGATTGGCACGAAGCTTTTTCTTCAATCCACCCAAAGGGCGTCCGCGCAACGCTTTTAGCCAACCCCAGTGCCAGACTATGTGTATAACAACGCCTGCGAGTCCCACCAACCCAAAACAGACATGAGTTGTTATCCACAAACTACGGGAAATTCCTAGAAAGACAATATCCAATTTATGAGGGATAACGAGCCACAAAATAAAGCCGGTTAGGATTGTTATCAGAAAAACGATATAGATTGTCACATCGAGCCAGAAGTTGTATTTGGTTTTTTTCATGACTTCATTACCTCCTGGCCTTGATGGAATCCAGGGGATAATTCCTGGCGAGTTATCATTGGAATAAAACTTTTTTTCTGTTCTTGATAATTAATGGTTTCTTCTCCAAGTTTTTCAGGCATAAATCTTTCCTTGTAAAGGATTAAAAGGTGATCAAAATTAATTTTTTTTAGATCCATCGTTTTCTCACTGTTTCTGTCTTTTCTGACTTCTCTGCGGCTAGCAGACTTTCATCTAACATTATTCTCCATCGTAATGACGACTTTCCCCCGGGGATGTTCTTTCTCAAAATATCGGAAAGCTTTAGGCATATCACTTAATGGGTAACTTACGTCAATAATCGGTTTGATTTTCCCGAATTCAAGGAGTTCTTTGATAAAAATCAGGTTGCTTTCGTTATGTTCCTGCATAACGATGTGTATATTCTGCGCACTGGTCCTCGAAATTCGTTTCTTATTGATCGCTGCCTGGAAGAGTTGTTTCATTGAACCACCAGCAACAACATAGGTTCCTCCCGGTTTTAGCGCAAGCAAATAATCTGAAATTGGATGATATCCGTTCACTGCCAATATCAGATCATACTGTTGGCCGTTTTGGGTGAAATCTTCTACCTTGTAATCAATGACATGATCTGCACCAAAAGCATGCACCATTTCCAGATTTCTCGTACTACACACCGCGGTGACTTCAGCCCCAAAGGCTTTGGCAATTTGTACGGCGAAGGTTCCC
>CAZPIM010000177.1:0-4018 GCA_964586385.1 uncultured Anaerolineaceae bacterium | reverse complement strand
ATCGGTAATGGTAAAATAAAAAATGGTTATCATTTCTGTGATATAACTTAAATTTACACTTAATATACAGGGAATAATAATGCAGGACACAAAACCTTTAATTCTATTAACCAACGATGACGGAATCCGTTCACCCGGCATCCATGCTGCAGCCCGAACACTTTCAGAAATCGGGGAAGTCATTCTGGTAGCGCCGCGTGAACAATCCTCAGCCAGCGGACGCAGTCACCCTTTAAACTCGGATGGCAAGATCGATCCAGTCACTTGTTGCTTCGAAGATTTGAGTGTGCAGGCGTTTGCAGTTGGCGGATCTCCAGCCCAGTGTGTGGCACGCGCTTTGGTGCAGGTCCTGCCACGCCGCCCGGATTTGGTAGTGTCCGGAATTAATTACGGCGAAAACTTTGGCACCGGTATAACCGTATCCGGCACAATTGGTGCCGCATTGGAGGCAGCCAGTTTTGGTATCCCCACCCTGGCATCCTCATTACAATTGATCGACATTTCAGATTTTGATAAATTCAATCCTGAAGTAAGCTTTGAAGCCGCAGCATTTTTTACAGCCAAATTTGCAAAAGTAATTTTGGATCATCGTATGCCAGATGAAGTTGACTTGCTAAAACTGGAAGTGCCAGCCCGCGCTACGCCACAAACTGCCTGGCGCATGACACGACTCGCAAGGCATATGTATTATGAGCCTTCTTTTAAAGATGAACTTGTCTGGGGTGAACCCAGTCAGCTAAACTACAAAATCAGCGTAAAACCTGAAGATGTACCGGTGGATTCAGATATCTATACCGTTATGTTTGATCAAATTGTTTCTGTCACACCATTAACGATCGACTTTACAGCCAGAATTGACCTGGTCGATTGGGAAACTAATTTGCGTAAAAATGGTAATCCATAACTAATAGAAAAAATTACCTGCGCTTATACCTGACCAAAACAGTTGAAGGATGGTTGGCACCTGCGCCTTGAATTACACGAATATTCTGGCTGATTAATTCAAGCTCAAACTGCCTGAATAAATGCGCAGTAATGATTGCCATTTCATTTTTTGCAAAGTTCATGCCTGTGCACTTATGAATCCCACCACCAAATCCGATGATTGCAAACGGGTTTTTACCTTCTGCTCTATCGGGTGACCAGCGAAGCGGGTCAAACTGATATGGATTGTTGAAAACCTCCGGAAGAAAATGCGAATTCGCAGCATTTAAAATCACCCTCCAACCTTTCGGAAGTTCATAATCACCAATCTGAAATGGTTCAGTGACCGTGCGGATTTGCAAATCCGCAGACGGGCGCATTCGGGTTGTCTCGTCAATCGCCCAATAAACATGTTCCATATTCCTTAAAGTCATTTCATCAACATCAGTATCCGCTTTTACACTTCGATCTATTTCCTGTTGTACGAAATCCAGGTAAACCGGGTGTTGCAATAATAATGTCACCAACCAGGCTGCCTGGCCTGCAGTTGTCTCGTGACCTGCAAATAATAAGCCCGTAAACATGCTCACAATTGTGGTTTCATCCATAAATGTTCCATCTTTGAGGGGGGTTGACAACAAGGTGCTGATCAAATCGTCATAATTTTGCGGGTCGCGCCGACGTTTTGCAATTAACGTACGGAATACTTTTCTGATTTCAACTTTAGCCTTATCTCGTCTGCGAAATTTTGGTAGCGGCAACCCTGGGGGCAAAACCGGATCCATTGAACGGCTAATGACACCATAATTATTCCAGAATTCTTCTCCAAGTTCTGTACGGAAATCTTCACCAATCAGTGCTGCGCCGGCTACGTATTGAGTCAAACGAAGCATCTCGGCACTGATATCCATTTCACCACTTTCTCCCAACTGGTCAAGCCAGGTTTTTACTTCCCTGTTCATTGCTTTCACATAAGAAGTCATGCGCTCCCGTTTAAAAACCTCCTGCAGAACTGGTCGCTGATTCACATATGTTTCAGGACTGGCAATAAACAGAACCTCACCGATGGCTTCTTTTAAGAAAGCGTAAGCAACGTCCATATTGAGTGCTTTATCTGTTTGTGTATAGACGATTTTATTCCACTCTGCGCCTGTTACTACAGCTGCTTTTTGTGGTCCTAGGTTAATGGTATAAATATCACCCGCTTCCCGAAAACCGCGCTTAAAAAGTTTTTCCCGATCCCTCATCATCTCAAGTGCATGACCAAGCATGGGTAAACCTCCAGAAATTACTGGTGGTGTTTTTGCTATCATTATTCCCCTTTCTACTCATTCCCTTTATATCAATTGTAGCATTATTGAAAATAGTAGTTCAGAAACAGAAATTACAAAATTTTCAAAACCACAGATTACTTATTTTTTGTCGGATCACCTTTTTCAAGATTTAGCTTAACGGCTTGCCGGACAAAATCGGAGAAGATATCAGCCTTAACTTGCTCAATGCTTTTGAGCTGCATATGGCGCATTTTATCGCCATCGCCCTCCAGTAATCCTGATGGATCATTAATATCTACCCCTCTCCAAAACCCAAAATTGACCACGTGCTTGAACGCTTTCATGTAAGCTAACGGTCCGCCTTTTTCATAAACGGGTTGTCCCCATTTATACTGTTCTTTTACATCCGGAGCTGCATTCAATATGATTTCACGAATACGCGCAACAATTTCTGCTTGCCATGGTACTAATCCAGCAATATATTCATCTACAGTCTTTTCATTCATCCCATGTTCCTTTCACATCCTGAAGCCAGTATATAGAATTTGCTTTCAAACTTTAAACATAGGAGTTGTACATCATTTTTGGACCACCTTAATAATGCCATCAAGTTTTTTTTCATGGATGGCAGTTCAAAGCTTTGAAAACAGGGAGATTTTTATAGCTATTTGGGTTCTGGAATTATTTATTTGATTTAAAATCTCCAAGGATAAACAACCAAAACAATAACGCTAGGTTTCAACTTTTTTTCCATGCTATAAATAATTTGTGACTTCCATTTCTTTGATGAGGTAAATATGTTTGAAATCCCTGAGATTGTAAATTTTGCACGCCAAATGAACGCCACGCTCAAAGGAAAAACCATTCGGACAGGACATCTGGGGAATTCACCCCATAAATTTGTTTGGTACAATCGCTCCCCACAGGAGTTTGAACAGATCACGCATGGCAAAACCATTGGGGAAACCCGCACCATGGGTAGATGGTTGTTAATTGAGGTAGAACCAAACTATGTTTTAGTGTTTGGTGAATGGGGCGGGCGTATCCTTTTTCACCAACCTGGATCATCCATGCCTGAGAAAT
Organism: uncultured Anaerolineaceae bacterium; assembly: GCA_964586385.1. GTDB lineage: Bacteria > Chloroflexota > Anaerolineae > Anaerolineales > Anaerolineaceae > UBA6170. The sequence continues at coordinate 737 of CAZPIM010000177.1, read as the reverse complement.
ATCATCTTCACTTACAATTTGACGACGATTCATTTCTTACCGCCACAACACAGATGTGGGGGGCAGCTGAATTGTATGAGAAAGGCAAAGAACTGGAACGTCAATATATTAAAGATATGAAAACCACTCCGATTGAGCCGGGATTTAGTTTTACCTATTTTTCCAGCCTGATCGACACAACTGCAAAAGAAAAAAAGCAAAGCGTTAAAGGGCTGCTGACGCAGGACCAGACCATTCCCGGTTTGGGAAATGCCATTGCCCAGGACATCATGTATCGCGCCGGTTTGCATCCAAGGCATGATATTCAGACACTTCAAGAGTCCGAAAGAAATGCTTTGTATCACGCCATCCTGGATACGGTCAACGAGTGCATCCAAAAAGGTGGGCGGAATGATGAGTTCGACCTTTTCAATCAACCTGGTGGGTATGTCCGCCTCATGGATAAACATGCGGTTGGCAAGCCCTGTCGGCAGTGTGAAACGCCAATTGAGAAGGCGCAATATCTGGGCGGAGCCATATATTTTTGCCCAATATGTCAAAAATAAAACGAAGACCATTGAGTGAGATTAGAGATAAATTGACTTTTTAGGGCAAACACCGTCTTTCTTTTTGAAAGGTGTTACCTTCACTAGTCCCGATTAAGATTCTTAAGTCCATTACCTACCAATGAATTCCAACAACCGTTTATTAACGATTTCAGCTTTTTCATAATGCACCAGATGCCCTGCCTCGGTCAC
>CAZPIM010000176.1:0-4025 GCA_964586385.1 uncultured Anaerolineaceae bacterium | reverse complement strand
AGATTTCTGCAGTTAACACTTTGGAAGGATTTACATGGGCAAAAATTTTAGCCAGCTCCTGTCCGCAGGCGTCCATTAAGACGGCGTCAACCTGATGATTGATGAAACCGTCTACTTTAAGTATGCCACCGCCCAGGTTAGCACCCTGGGAAATAATACGATCTTTTAATAATTGCATGGGGAAACTCCTGTGTGAAATTAAAGGAAGTAATAATTGTACAGTATTTTTTGAATCTAGGTTGACCATACAAGTGATACGATCGACCTGTTTATAAGGAAGAAAGGCTTTTGGGTTTATTAAATTTTCGAAATTTGATTTGAAGATCAAATGGAGAAAAGATCTCAACAAGTTATCTAAACGAAAAATTCTGAAAAAAACAGCAGATCAGTTGGTATTGAGAAATGGCAGTAATTCTATTCTGGGGACAAAATTCTTAAAAGATCGCCTCGAGGCTTTCGGAATCATCAGCGTTGATCGTTCGGGTATACGGCTCGAGCGGAAAGATCGGTTCTGTTTGGGCAAGAGAAAGTGGATCCGTATCCATAGAGTCCATTTTTTTGCGGATAACTGCCCAATCGTATAAATGTTGCTGCGGCGGTTGGGAGGGGTAATAGAGAGCAGAAACCAGACGATTATAGGCGGCCACAGAAAAGTGGATGATGTTGGCAACCACCAACTTGTCTGAAAGGGAAGATTCGGTGCTGTAACCGGTGAGCGTTTCCCGGACAATATTTCGTAAAAGCGTTATCTCGCTTTGAAGTGGTTTTGGGAGATTGTTGGTTTGTGTGAGGATAGTCATGAAAAATCCTTATGGTTGCGAATGTTTGTTCTATTATAGAACTAAATTTCTATAAAGTCAAGGACAATACATTAAAACTGCTTGATAATTTATTCATTAATGCGCTTCCTGTTTGAGGTATCATCAAAAGCGTTTTGGTTGAAATTCTTAACATTTTTTATATAATATTCTTATTGTTCCGTATTTCACAAACTCTTAAATCGCAGGAGGGTAATGCATTATGAAGACCAAAGGAATTTGTGGGCTTCTCATTGTAATATTGTTGTGCAGCTTGTTTGGTGTAAACACAAACTCCGTTCAAGCGCTCTCCATTGCAGCTGACGTCGATGTACCGGTTCCAACCTGGGAATATACTGGCAACATGCATTCCCAACGCAGTTACTTCACCTTATCATTATTGCCAGACGGAAGGGTACTGGCTGCGGGTGGTTATTATTACGATTCAGGCGACTATTACTTAAATTCAAGTGAAATTTTTAACCCTGTTGATCAACAATGGTACGTGGTGGCAGACAGCATGTCTGGCGCACGGCGAAACCATACCGCGACAACGCTTTTAGATGGAAGAATTCTGGTTGTTGGAGGCGAAAATGCGACCGATAAGCTGAACACGGCCGAAATCTTTGACCCGGTGACTAATTTGTGGAGTGATGCGCCGGCGATGACCATCAAGCGGGTTGGGCACACTGCCACACGCTTAAATGACGGTCGGGTGCTGGTGGTTGGGGGCTGTTTTTCAAATTTAGCCTGTACCAATACAGTTGAAATCTATAATCCTCTTACAAATTCATGGACATATTTTAATGATCTTTCTCTACCTGCAATGAAAAATCACGCTGCAGCTTTACTGCCGGATGGGACAGTGATGGTGACAGGCGGGGTGAATCTTGGCACATCACTAACTTACTTGAGTTCTGTTTATGTTTTCAATCCGGTTGGAAATAGCTGGACAATCAAACCATCGATGAACTCCACGCGCTCAGAACATTTTATGGCGGTGCGCCGGGATGGCGTTGTGATGGTAGTCGGTGGATATAAGTCAATGAAGATAGGCGACTTAACGTTTCACAACTATATTCAAACCACAGAACTTTATGACTCGGCTGTAAATATGTGGACCTTCAGCACAGATCTTTGGGCAAATGGCAGGCGAGGCGCGTCGGCTATCCTGGACCCTTATGGCAACTTTTATTTAATCGGCGGATATAACACGGATTACCCGGCTGGTATTTTTGTTTCCGAAAAACGTGATATTGATTCGGATACAGATTGGGCAACATTTGCCTACATCGACGATGTCTATCCGCGTTTTGATCACGCTGCTATCCAACTTGTCAATGGCGGTTTTTTGATCGCCGGCGGCAGAATCGGTATATCTGGAACAACATATAGCGATACTGCCCAAATCTATCAGAATTTAAATGGCAACAGCGTCAGTTATCCTAATACCCTGGGAGATGGCGTGTACTTATCTGCCGGCACCTTATTAGAAAATGGCGATCTCATAATCACCGGTGGGATCGGTGAGGCAGCAATGAGCAGCACCGGGCAGTGTTCTAAAAACGCTTATCTGTGGAGCAACACCCTGGATGATCGGGATGATTTGCCTTCCATGACTTATCAACGTTGTGGTCACACTGCCACGCTATTAAAGGATGGACGCGTGGTCGTTATCGGCGGGTCACCCACTGCTACTTTTAGTACCAGTTTGCGGTTTGTCGAAATTCTGAATGGAGATGAATGGCAAATCGTTTCGACTCCATATGAAACCAGTGGTGGAACTGCCACCCTATTACCCAACGGCGAGATCTTGACCATTGATTTGGAAAATAAACCTTATGGCATCCTGTTTAATCCCGATTCGCTGGAAACTCGGCGTACTGCCGATACCTATATTGGGCATTACAATGGCCATACCGCCACCTTGTTGCCCAATGGTAAAGTGCTTATTTACGGCAGCAGCCAGGATAACATTATGGAACTTTATGATCCGATTGCAGATACCTTTACCACAGTTAATCCACCCTTGCACATGTTTACCAATCAAACAGCAACGTTGTTGACAGATGGGCGTGTTTTATTCGTGGGCGGACGTAATACCGATGATGATTACGGCCTTCCAGACTACCCATTATTTGATGTAAGAATTTATAATCCGGGCACAAATCTTTGGACGACCATGGCAGATATGCATCTGGCACACCGTAATCACAGTGCTGTGCTACTGTTGGATGGGAAAGTAGCCGTGTTTGGTGGAGAATCATTATCCGAATCGGAAATGGATGTGGTTGAAATATTTGACGTTTCAGCCAATGAATGGGTCATTTCTGGTTTGATGAATGTGGATCGAAGATATCATGATGCGGTTTTGAGTCCACAGGGTAATGTTCTTATATTTGGCGGGCTTTCCTCAGGCGATGATCCGGTCGCTACGCTCGAGCGTTATTGTTTTTGGAACACACCCATTCCTGCCTGGCAGGTCAGTAATGATTATTGGCAGCCAACGATCACGGATATCGACTTAACGTCGAGCGGCTCAGGAAATATCTACAACATTACCGGAGATCGCCTGGCAGGCGATCTGGAAGCCAGCAGCGCAAGATCCAACCAATCAGCGACGAACTTCCCATTTGTGCGTGTCTTACGCCTGGATAACCAGCAAATTGTCTGGTTGAGGTTGGATGGCAATGCTTCAGCCAGCACATTTCTTTCGAAAGTGGAAGACGAATTACCCGAAGGGCCAGTAATGGTCTTTACCTTTGCAAGTGGCAGTCGCAGCGAGGGAAAAATAGTACTTTCAGCCGAGCCGCCCGTGTACGAGCCCCATAAAGTCTTCCTGCCGGCATTAATCAAATAAAACAGATTTTGAGGCTCCTTTTCCTGGCGTACCAGGGATGAATCTTTGTAAAAAATGAAAACAATCCAATCACGGTGCGTATCTTTTTAATTCGCGCCGTGATTTATCTTTTCACCTAATTCCAATCCGCTTTTTCCGAAGGAAAGGCAAGACAAGTAGAAATATGGAAGTTCAGTATCAACCTTCCTTTACGATCGGTTTTTAATTTGTTCTGCCAGCCAAACCAGCCATTTTGCTGTCTCCCCGGGGTTCGCCAAACGGATGACCTGTAAATGCTGATATTCTGGTTTGGCGAATTCGAGTGGGTATTCTCTTTTGTGACGCGGGTAGGATTTGAATAGCCACAGGAACAACGAATCTTTGGACAT
>CAZPIM010000175.1:0-4037 GCA_964586385.1 uncultured Anaerolineaceae bacterium | reverse complement strand
TTGAAGCGGGCTGCAACGATTATATCGCAAAACCAATTAAGAAAGAGGAGTTACTGGAGTTGATAAAAAAATATTTTAAAAAATAGAAATTTTCTGATTTTCTCACCATTAAACAATTATTATGGAAGCTGAAGAAAAACAAGAAATTATCGCCAATTTAATCAATGAAGGTGAGAAAGATGGTGCCGTTCGATTACTCCTTGATTGGTCCTATGAAACCAGTTTTAAAGATGTAATATTTAATATTTTAGAACCTATGCTCGCAAAATGGGGAAAACTCTGGATGCAGGGGAAACTCTCTCTGGCACACGGTTATCTGAGCGGAAAAGTTGCCGAGGAATTTTATCTTCACGCTTCAAGAGATCCGGAATTTACCATTTTGTCGGCCAAATCGAAGGGCACAGTCATCCTGGGAAATATTGAAGACGATTTTCATCCACTGGGGCGTCGTTTAGTGAGTATTTATTCACAAGCTGCTGGCTGGAATGTGATAGATTTGGGCAACGATGTCCCGGCAGAACTTTTTATTGAGAAGGCTATCGAAAATGATGCCGATATTATTGCTGTTTCGGCGATGATGTTTACGACGGCTAAAGGCATTTTGAAAGTAAGGCAAGAACTTGACCTGCAATCGTTATCCAATAAAATTATGTTGGCGGTTGGCGGAGCGGTTTTCAAACTCAGGCCTGAACTTGTTGACGAAGTTGGAGGCGATGGCACAGCTGGCACAGCCATGGGGGCATCCGACTTGTTTGATAGACTGATAGGTCAATTAAAAATCAAGAATTCAAAATTAAGGGGATGAACAGTTTAGAGCGAGTTTTAGCAACAATACCGGGAAATGATACCGATTATCAACCTTTTATGATGGTGAATTCGTTATTTGGGGCTCGTTTAATTAAATGCGATACGTTTGAATATTATCATAATCCGAATCTATACTTTGAAGGTCAAAAGGCAGTTGTGGAAGCATTCGACCCTGATCTTATAATAACACCATTTGCTTTTCCACTCGAAGCCGCAGCATTTGGCAGTGAGCTGATCTTTCTTCCTAATTATGCGCCAAATGTCAAAAAACCAATTATTACCGATTTATCGCAGATTGATAGTTTGCCGGCAATTGATTACGAAAATTCTTCTATTATCCAATATTTTCTGAAATCAACAAATTTAATTTACGAAGCCTATAATGGTCAAAAAGCCTTGGTTTCACCCATTGCATCACCCTGCGATTTGCCGGTTTTATTGATGGGAACAGAAATGTGGATTGACACCTTGCTTTTTCATCCCAAAGAGGTGGAAAAACTAATGAAGAAAATGGTGGAACATTTTGTTCAATTTGGAAACGAACTTTTAGCAAACGGAGCAACCATATTAGGTATCCCTAATGATTTTCTTAATTTTAAAATGGTTACAAAAAAAATGTTTGAAACTCTCTATCCTTACGTTGAAGATGCTTTCGGCCAAATTAAGGGGCCGATTGCTTTACACAACGGTGGTTACAAAGTTATGACTGTTATAGAGCAATTGGCAAAACTGCCAAATGTTGCTGCTCTATTTATTGAGAATACCGAAAGCTTTGACGAAGCCCGTAGTATTGTCGGAGATAAAATGGTTTTAATGGGGAATTTCAACGGTCCCAATTTCAATAATTATTCAGCCGAAAGGGCAAAAGAAATTACATTGAAAATTTTAAACAACCGTAAAAACGATAAACATTTTATATTTTCCACTTCAAATGCCGATATTCCTTACGATACACCAGTTGAAACAATTCGGACAGTGGTGGATACGATTCGGGGATTTAAGAAGTATTAGGCGGAAGACGGAAATTGCAAGTAGGATCAATTCAAAAGTTGGAAATCAGAAGTCGGAAGACGGAAGATAGTCTCTCCAGTCTTCGGTTTTCAGACTCAGGTTTTAACATTGAAAAACAAATATACATGCCTGAAAACCTGGTCATCATCGCGTGCAGTATTTTTAAATACGAACTGGAGCATTTGCAATGTGCTGGCAAATTGGATGTTCCGGTTGTTTACATGAATTCTATGCTACATATGTACCCAAAGGAGCTTCAAACACTTTTGGACGCGAAAATTGTTGAACACCAGAATTTCAGGATTATTCTGATGTTTGGCGATTGCCACGCGCGTATGGTCGATTACGAGAATAACCCAAACATTTTGCGCACGCCGGGAATAAACTGTTGTGAAATTATTCTTGGTACCGAGAAGTACAAGAAATTGCGTAGCGATGGTGCTTTCATTTTGCTTCCAGAATGGGCAGAACGATGGAAAGAAGCATTTATCGACTCCATGGGTTTTAAAACTTCAAAAGCCATTAAACCTTTTATGAGCGAGATGCATCAGAAATTGGTTTATGTCGATACCGGAATACAAAACAAGAACAGTTCGCTTTTTGACGAAATATCTAACTATCTTGGCCTTCCACTCGAAATATATGAAAGTTCGATTGACGAACTGGAAAAAGTGATCAATCGGTTAATTAAAGAATCGGATAATCGGCAAAAATCATAGAAATGGAAAATAAAGTTTATTCTCAGATTTTTAATGATATTTTAGGCAAAGTACTTCAATTATCGGAGAGTCCCAGCCAGTTTGGCGAGTATTTAATGCAACAAATTCGTGAATTAGTAGCTGCACGCACCGTTGTAATTGCGGTAAAGTCCGAAACCGAACCTATCAGAATTTTCAGTGTTTTACCCGCCAGAAGAACAGAATGGGCAAACCAAAGCGCTGTTGTGCAATTAGCAGAATTTACGTCCAATTTTGAAACAATTCAGTATCTGGATACAGGAAATAATGAGGAGAACATTGCCGTACTTCTTAAAGGCCTGGAAATTGATAAAGCTATTGCCATTCCATTGATTGCTGCAAACCGCAATATTGGGTCAATACTATTGTTCGGCATTATGGATGAGATCGGAAATGAATCGGTTATCGATTTGTTGAACAGACTTTCGGGTGTTTTTGCGCTGATTATCCGTAATTCTCACTTGTATCAAAACATGGAAGAATTGGTTGCTAGCAGAACTCATGAATTACAAAACCGGAACGATGAACTGGTAGAAGCTATGCAACGGGCTGAAAAAAGCGAAATGCAAGCCCGCGATATTCTGCAAACTGCTATGGATAGCTTTTGGATAATTGATATGAACGGAAAGTTTATCGATGTTAATGATATTACTTGCAAAACCCTTGGATACACGCGCGAAGAAATGCTAACAATGAGCATTCCTGATATTGAAGTTATTGAAGATGTGGAACAAACCAAAAGACAGATACAAAAAATTATCGAAACTGGTGAAACCCGTTTTGAATCGAAACACCGCTGCAAGAACGGTCAGATAATAGACGTTGAGGTAAGTGTTAAAATACAACCATTTCAAAACACGATGGTAACTTTTGCTCATGATATCACCAGACGAAAACAGGCAGTAGTTGAATTGACCAGGAGCGAAGAACGATTTAATCTGGCCATGAAAGCTTCAAATGACGGGTTATTTGACTGGGACCTTGAAACCAACGATATTTATTACTCCCAGGCATGGAAAAAAATGCTAGGATACGAAGATCATGAACTTGCAAATGATTTTTCGGTTTGGGAAAATACAACCGAACCCGAGGATGTTAAAAAATCATGGGAACTTCAGCAGAAGCTAATTTCAAAGGAAATTGATCGTTTTGTGCTGGAGTTTAAAATGAAACATAAAGATGGTTTTTGGGTGGATATTCTTTCACAGGCTGAAGCAATTTTTAACGACAGCGGAAAAGCAATCAGAATTGTAGGCACTCATACCGACATCACCAAACGCAAGCGGGCAGAAGAAGAATTAATCATCGCCAAAGAAAAGGCCGAAGAAAGCGACAAATTAAAATCCGCTTTTCTTTCCAATATGAGCCACGAAATACGTACACCAATGAACGGGATCCTTGGCTTTGCCGATTTATTAAGTGAACCGGGACTTGATAAAGAAGAACAGCAGGAATATATTAAGATTATTCAGAAAGGTGGCG
>CAZPIM010000174.1:0-4084 GCA_964586385.1 uncultured Anaerolineaceae bacterium | reverse complement strand
TGAATGACGGTTTTGACTTCCACAGAGGAAGGTTGTTTGGTACCGGCTTGTGTTGCCACCAGTCGTTCAAACCGTTCTAAAAATCTTTTCACACCCAGCAAAGCGCGTTCATTCCAGGCCATGGTGGCATCAAAGGGACCAATAAACATCATGTAGCAACGGGTTACGTCGGTGCCATACATATTGATGATATCATCCGGGACGATGACATTGCCGCGACTTTTGCTCATGCGCTGGTTATCCGGTCCTAAAATTACGCCATGGCTCATACGACGATAATAGGGTTCCGGAATATCTGCCGGTACCACACCGAGATCAAACAGGAACTGGTAAATGAACCGGGAATACAAAAGGTGCAAGGTGTTGTGTTCGTCACCCCCGATATAGATATCCACCGGCATCCAGTATTTCATTTTTTCCTGATCGGCAATCGCATGATCGTTGAACGGATCTGTGTAACGCAGGAAATACCAATCCGATCCTGCCCAATTGGGCATGGTATCGGTTTCACGACGGGCAGTATGACCGCATTTTGGACAGGTGGTTGTTACCCATTCGCTGATATTTGCCAGCGGTGATTCGCCGGTGTCAGTGGGTTCGTATTGCTCCACATCCGGTAATTTAACCGGCAATTGATCTTCGGGGACCGGTTGCCAGCCGCAGTGCTCGCAATAAATCATCGGGATTGGTTCACCCCAATAATGTTGCCGGCTAAAAATCCAGTCGCGCAAATGGTAAGAGACAGTGGCTTCGCCAATGCCCAATTCTTTTAGCCATTGAATAGCAGCCGGAAGTGCATCTTTAACCGCCAGACCATTAATCGGGCCGGAATTCACCATCACGCCTTCATGTTCAATATAGGCAGCCTGTCCGTAATCCCAACCAGATGAAGGCTGAATAATCGGGAGGATTTCCAATCCGAATTTGGTCGCAAATTCCCAGTCACGGGTATCGTGCCCGGGGACGGACATAATTGCTCCTGTGCCATAGGTAATTAACACATAATCTGAAATCCAGACCGGTATATTTTTATTGGTAGCGGGGTTAATGGCGTATAAGCCACTGAACACACCGGTTTTCTCTGTGGAAAGTTCCATGCGTTCCATGTCGGATTTCGCCCGGCTGGTCTCCACATACGCTTTTACGCCGGGTTGTTGCATGCAATATTCCTGTACGAATGGGTGTTCCGGGGCAATCACCATGAAGGTTGCTCCCCATAGCGTATCGGGTCGGGTGGTGAATACTTCCAGTACTTCTTGCAGACCGTCTACTTTAAATCGTACGCGCGCACCTTCGCTGCGACCAATCCAGTTAATTTGTGCAGCTTTCACTTTTTCGATGAAATTTGTTTTTTCCAGTCCGTCGATCAGACGATCAGCGTATTCCGTGATTCTCACCACCCACTGACTGATCCGCCGACGTTGCGTTGGCGTTCCACAGCGTTCACAATTTCCATTGACCACTTCTTCGTTTGCCAGACCTACTTTGCAGCTTGGGCACCAGTTGATAGGCATTTCCTGTTTGTACGCCAGACCTTTTTCAAAGAGTTTGATGAAGATCCATTGCGTCCATTTGTAATAGGAGGGGTCGGTGGTGTTGACGATGCGTTCATAATCAAACGAAAGACCCAATCGTTCCATTTGCCGTTGAAAAGTGGCTGTATTTTCAGCCGTTACATCCTGTGGTTTGCGACCGGAGCGGATGGCATAGTTTTCGGTCGGAAGACCGAAAGCGTCCCACCCAATCGGGAAGAGAACATTTTTCCCCAACATTCTTTGAAAACGGGCATAGACATCTGAACCGGTAAAAGTAAATGCATGACCGATGTGTAACCCGGATCCGGATGGATAAGGGAATTCAGCCAGAACATATTTCTTTTCACGTGAGTCAAAATCTTTTGCGTGCTTATGTTCCATAGTCTCTTCCTTTAAAAAACAGATGTAAAATTCTTCCAATTGTACATTAAAAGACACATTTATGGGATGGATGTCTTCCTTACACTTCGATTGGTCTGTATAATGCGTTAATCATCGGAACATTTAACCTTCGTGTATAATGCTTTTCAACTAATTTTTGATCCAGAACCTCGACCGAGAACCAAAGAAAGAATTAATCAAGCTATGAATTATGTCTATCTTTCACCTCATTTTCCAACAAACTACCCTCCGTTTATTGAAAAATTACGACAAAATGGCATCAATGTGCTGGGAATTGGTGATGTTTCCTATGACAGTCTGCCTGAAATGGCAAAACGAAATCTGGTTGAATACTATCGGGTGTCCGATTTGCACCGTTATGATGAAATCGTGCGGGCAATGGGCTACTTTACACATCGATTTGGTAAACTGGACAGGGTTGAAAGTCATAACGAATATTGGCTTCAGACCGAAGCCCGTTTACGCACTGATTTTAATTTGGATGGTCCAAAATTCGATCAGATCAGCTGGGTCAAGCAAAAATCTAGGATGAAGCAAATTTATGTCAAGGCTGGCGTTCCTGTGGCAAAGGGACGAATCGTAAACACAATTCGTGACGCGCAAAAACTGGTCAGTGAAGTTGGCTACCCCTTGATTGCGAAACCGGATATCGGTGTTGGGGCTGCGAATACACATAAAATTTCAAACGATATGGAATTGCATCATTTTTTTGAAAACCCCCCGAGCGTTTCATACATTTTCGAAGAATTCGTGGAAGGTGAAATATTTTCGTTTGATGGGTTAACCAATCAGGATGGTGAAGTTGTCTTTTTCACTTCCCATTTTTATAGTCATGGCATTATGGAAACAGTTAATGAAGATACCCATATTTATTATTACTCATTACGCGAAATACCGGAAGAAATCGTTACAGTCGGCTTGAAAACAGTGCAAGCATTTAATATACGTGCCAGGTTTTTCCATCTTGAGTTTTTTATGACACCGGAAAACAGAATTGTTGCGCTCGAAGTCAATATGCGCCCTCCGGGAGGGTTTACCACCGATATGTATAATTATGCCAATGACTTTGATATTTATCAGGAATACGCTAATATGATTGCATACAATCAATTCAATGCGCACTACGAGCGCCCCTACCATTGTGCATATATTAGCCGTAAAAATAGATATCAATATGTCATGCAACACCAACAGATTCTGGAAAAGTATGGTCATTTAATCGTTCAACATGATCCCATCAGTCCCATCATCCGGGATGCATTGGGAGATTATGGTTATGTAATTCGTTCCCCATATCTGGATGAGATTTATGAAGTGATTGATGAAATTCAAAAATCGCGCTGAGGGAGGGAAGAATGAATATTGAGTACCATAAATGGTTTAGTCACAATTTAAATCAGGATATGGAATTGAAGGTTTATGGATTTTCCGGCAAACCATTACTGGTTTTTCCCACGCAATCCGGCCGTTTTTTTGATTTTGAAAACAACGGAATGATTCACGCGATTCATCCGATGATCGATTCCGGTAAATTGAAAGTTATTACCGTTGATTCTGTCGATTCCCAATCCTGGGCGAATTGGGATGTGCACCCTGCAGACAGGGCACGTCGGCATGAGGAATATGACCGCTATATTATCGACGAGGTTATTCCGTTTATTCATACCCATGCTGACGGCACACAAGAAAAAAGCATCGTGACGGGCAGCAGTATGGGTGCATACCATGCCTGTAATTTTTTCTTCCGTCACCCGGATGCCTTTGACGGGGTCATTGCACTCAGTGGTCTGTATAGGCTGAATTTATTTATTGGCGATTATATGGATGACCTGGTTTATTTCAATTCACCGCTTTCGTTTCTGCCTGATTTGGAAGACGAATGGTACATTCAGCAATATCAGCACAGTCAAATCATCTTTTGTGTCGGGCAGGGTGCCTGGGAAGATGATATGTTGAAAGATACACATGAATTGCAATGTATCCTCGAAGAAAAGAAAATTCCTTTTTGGATTGATTATTGGGGATATGACGTCAATCATGATTGGCCGTGGTGGCAGAAACAATTGCCATACTTTCTGGGTTACATTATTCATTAAGTTTCGAATAGAGTTTTGTTTTTGATTTTTAAGCCGGGATTGGGTGTTGAA
>CAZPIM010000173.1:2658-4116 GCA_964586385.1 uncultured Anaerolineaceae bacterium | reverse complement strand
CTCGATTCTGTCATCACAGCGGTTGGTATGGTGGACCACCTGGAAATAATGATTGGCGCGGTGGTAATTGCAGCTGGTGTGATGATCTTTGTGGCGGATGGGTTAAGCGCTTTTGTGGATCGTCACCCGACTGTCAAGATGCTGGCACTATCCTTCCTGTTGATGATCGGCTTCACCCTGATCGTGGAAGGGCTGCATCAGCACATTCCAAAAGGCTACATTTACTTCGCCATGGGTTTCTCGGTCTTTGTGGAGGCTCTCAACTTAAGAATTCGCGCCAAACAAAGGGAACCCATCAAATTGCATCAGGCTTACGTTGAACAAGAAGGGGAAAAGAAACCTTAACCGACCGTAATCGTCCCGTTTCTTCAGGAAATATTGGTAAGAACAATTTTATCCCTCTGGCATTTCACCAGAGGGATTTTCTTAATTAAGGAAAATTCAAAATAATTGTCAATTTCAAAAGCATTAAGGGAAATATCTGTATTTAAAAATTGGGTCTTGACTCTTATATTTTATTGTTGTAGAATACTCTGTAATACAGAGTGCTTTATATATATACAGGAGTTAACATGAATATCACACCTTCCGAAGCAGAAGAAGCCCTGGCTTCCATTCAAAAAATTATGAAAAAGACCCGCCATTCCATTTCCAGTAGTGGTGCCTATAAATTTTTAATCCTATGGGGAGTAATCTGGGTGATCGGTTTCTTAAACTCACAATTTCTTCACGATGACATGGCCGGTAATATCTGGATTGGCCTGGATATTATCGGAGGTATACTTTCGGCTTTTATCGGTATGCGTTTGAATCGCGGTATTCGCAGTTCCAGCCCCTCTACAACAGGAAAAAGGATTGGGCTCTTTTGGCTGATTTTGTTTTTATATTGTTTTCTCTTCATCTTGATTGCTAGCCCAATCGATAGTAAGCAAATGGCCATGTTCATTATTCTTGTTGTAACTTTAGGCTGGATTGCAATGGGATTATTGCTTTCTTTTGTCTCGGTCTGGTGGGGTTTGGGTATTGTCGCCGTCGCATGTTTGGGTTATTTTTTCCTGCCAGGAATTTTCTTTTTACTGATGGCAATCCTCGGAGGTGGCGGCATGATTGTATTGGGATTTACTATTCGGGACAGGTGGTAAACCATGCCTGCCTTAAATGAAACCATTCATCAAACTGCAAGATTACGTGTGATGGCGGTTCTGGTCACTCTGGATCCGAGCGCAGAGGTTGAGTTTACCTATCTGCGTGGATTACTGGATTTGACGGATGGTAATCTGGGTGCCCACTTGAGAAAATTGGAAGAAGCCGGTTTTATTGCGGTGAATAAAACCTTCGTCGATCGTAAGCCGCGTACATTTATTTCTATAACCAGTGAAGGTCGTCGCGTGTTCAAAGAACACGTCGAAGCTTTACAATCGATCCTCAAGAATAAGGAATGAGGTGAACTATGAATCC
>CAZPIM010000173.1:0-2558 GCA_964586385.1 uncultured Anaerolineaceae bacterium | reverse complement strand
TCCAATCTCCCCGAAAGAATGAAGGTTTGGGAAGCGCTGGATTTATACAGTTCCTTTTACCCCAACCCGGTCAACTGGAATAACCTTTTGAAAATTTTGGGATTGGAAGAAAAAAGAAACACAGCCTTTGCCAAATTATCTGGCGGTCAAAAACAAAGGCTCTTCATTGCAATGGCGTTACTCCCGGATCCGAAAATCATATTTCTGGATGAGTTGACCACCGGTTTGGACCCACAAGCGCGTCATGCAATTTGGGATCTGGTACGGGAAGTACGTGCCGACGGGAAAACGATTTTGCTGACCACACATTTTATGGAAGAAGCCGAACGCTTATGTGACCGGGTGGCTATTTTTGATCAAGGAAAAATTGTGGCTCTGGATACACCGGCGGAATTGATTCGAAAAATCGGTTCTGAAGAGCGCATTGTTTTTCAACTGGATAGTGTTTTGCCTAAAGAATTCGAAATTGAGTTTTCCAAATCAGGTCGTGTCGAGAAACAAGACGATCTGGTCATTATCCACGGTACGCAAAATGACGAAGCCTTGGTTGTACAGGTCGTCAATCAACTGGCAAAATTTAATATTCAATATCATGGTCTTCGTACGGAACAAGCTTCTCTGGAAGATGTGTTTCTGAAATTAACCGGAAGACAAATGAGAGAGTGAGGTAAAAATGAAAAGCTTTATGAAAATGACCTGGATGGAATTCAAACTATTTCTGCGCGAACCCATTGGCGCATTTTTTACTTTAGTCTTTCCGTTGATGATGTTATTTCTGTTTGGAAGTATCTATGGGAATGAACCAACGGACTTTTTCAATGGATACGGATCGGTTGATGTTTCGGTTCCGGCGTATACTGCCATGATTATCGCCACAACCGGATTGATGAGTTTGACCATCACAATGGCTACCTATCGGGAAAACGGTGTTTTACGCCGCCTTGGCACCACGCCTGTCAGTTCCTTAATGGTTCTTTCAGCACAGGTTGTTGTTTTGCTCTTAATGACCGCAATTGGCATGTTCTTTTTGGTTGTCGCCGGAAAGTTAGTTTATCAAATGCGTTTTGAGGGGAATATCCTGAACATATTTGGCGGATTTGTTCTGGGTTGTATGAGTTTCTTTTCGATCGGATTTGTTCTGGCGGGGTTAATGCCAAACGCACGAACTGCCCAAATCGTTGGCATGGTGCTTCTTTATCCGATGTTGTTTCTTTCCGGCGCCGGTTTACCCAGAGAATTATTGCCGGAAGCGGTTAAACGCATCTCCACATTTCTACCTTTGACTTATGTCGTCAATTTATTGCGTGGCTTATGGATCGGTGAATCCTGGAGCCAGCACATGACCGATGTATGGGTTTTGCTTGCAATTCTGGTAATTGGGATTTTTATTTCTGTCAAAACGTTTCGTTGGGAATAATCCTTTCGGTGAAAGGATTATTCTAGCCTTAGCTGATCTATGTACTGCCGGATCTTGTCATCTTTTCCCTTACGCTATAGATTGGGATTAATTGAAAATCGTCTGTCAAGTTTTGCTGTAAAATAAAATAAGCAAATGGCTTGTTTCAGGAGGTGTTCATGTATCACAAAGCGATTATTGATATCAAACCACTCGGATTTCAATGGGAAACCAGCGATCCTTTTCTGTTCTGTGCTCACCATAATGATGCTTTTCCGGCTGGCAATGCCGAAATGGGACCGGTCGGTTCCCTGGCTGGTCGCTCAATCGGGCAGGATTTTGACCCGGATTACGCCTGGCGCATGTATCATGGCAGCACCGTTCCAGGGTTTCCCGCCCATCCCCACCGAGGTTTTGAAACTGTCACTATCGTCTTAAACGGGTTTGTGGATCATTCCGATTCAAGTGGCTCAGCCGGAAGGTATGGCAATGGCGATGTGCAATGGATGACCGCCGGAAGCGGTATGCAACATGCGGAAATGTTCCCGCTGATTTATGAAGATAAACCTAATCCTTTAGAGTTGTTTCAGGTCTGGCTCAATCTGCCGGCCAGAGATAAATTTGTCCAACCTTATTACAAAATGCTATGGGCAGAAGACATCCCAATCCGATCTGAAAAGGATGCACAGGGTAAAAAGATTGAGATTACCATCATTGCAGGTCAGTTGGGTGATACTGTCGCACTTCCTCCTGCCCCGGATTCCTGGGCAGCCGACCCGGACAATGAAGTTTGCATCTGGATAGCCAAATTGGAAGCAAATGCACAATGGGTATTGCCTGCAGCATCACAACCGGTTAGCCGCACACTTTATTTCTTCCGGGGAGATTCCCTCACAGTTGCAGGAACTAAAATCAGTATGAATCATGCTGTCGAATTATTGTCAGATGAGCCGCTGTATCTACAAAACGGAGATGATACCGGATGGTTCCTGCTCTTGCAAGGAAAACCAATTGATGAAATGGTTGTGCAGTATGGTCCATTTGTGATGAACACACGCGCCGAAATTCAACAGGCCATGGTCGATTACCACCGCACGCAATTTGGCGGCTGGCCATGGACACGGGATGATAACGTCCACCCCCGTCAGTTAGGGCGATTTGC
>CAZPIM010000172.1:0-4186 GCA_964586385.1 uncultured Anaerolineaceae bacterium | reverse complement strand
GGTTTTTCCATCATAACTTCAGTAGGTTTTTCCATCACTGCTTCTTCAGAATTAACTGGAACGCAAGCACTTAAAACCAATGCCAATAATAAAAATGTAAAGATAAATGTTTTCCTGATTTTCATTCTTCCTCCTAAACTTGAACTTTGCTTGATGTTATGATCATAAGAAGAACACATTACGGCGTAAGGACAAAGTTATTACAGATTACGAAACAAATTGAGGATTTCGTAATACTTATGTAATCTTTTTATCGTTGCGTAGTAATAAGAAAAAGAGATAATATACTTAGGGCAATCATTTCAAGCCTGGACACAAAGAAATAACCAAGGTGATAAATGAATATTCCAGAAATCCTGATTGTTGAAGATGAACCCAGCATCGCTGAGGTGGTCGAACTGTACTTACGCAGGGCTGGTTATCAGGTTCAAACGGTTTTAGAAGGTAATTCCGCAATTAAGAAGCTGGAATTGCATTTGCCAGATCTGGTCATTTTAGATGTCATGTTACCAGGCGTTGATGGGTATTCGATCTTGCGATGGATTCGTGACCGCAGCGATTTGCCGGTAATTTTTATTACTGCCAGGCGTGATGAGGTGGAGCGTATTGCCGGTCTTGAACTTGGAGCGGATGATTATGTAGTCAAGCCGTTCAGTCCTCAGGAATTGGTGAGCCGTGTGCGAGCAGTTTTACGCCGCATTCAGCGGGAAGACAATAAAATCGAAAAACCGATCACGTTCAGCGATCTGACAATAGATCCACAAATGCATCTGGTTACGTTGAATGGAAACGAAATCATATTAACCAATCGGGAATTCGACCTTTTATGGCTCCTGGTGCAACATCCACGACAGGTGTTTACCCGGGAACAACTTTTGGAGCGTGTTTGGGGAAACGCAGCCTACATTGATCCCGGTACAGTCACTGTTCATCTTCGTCGTTTACGGGAAAAAATTGAAAAAGACCCCTCCCAGCCAACTCGTCTGGTTACCGTTTGGGGTGTTGGATATAAGTTCGAATTATGAAAATTAACCGCTTACCAATTCCCCTGCTTTTTTCTATCGGTCTGCTGTCTGTTCTTGCGCTTTCATTGGTGATTTTCTATTTTTTCATGAATCCACCAATGGGAGATTTGAGTCTAATGGCGATATTTCTGGGAACGACCGCTGCAATCTCCGGATTGGTTGGATTGATCTCCCACCGTTTAGGTTGGTTTTATCGCAGTCCATCTTTACAAATTTCCCTGATCAGCAGTTATGCGCTTGCAAGTTTGCTGACGATCTTTAATGTTTGGGTGACAGCGCGATTGATGTTCGCAAGTCCGCATGATTTGCAATTAGCTGCAGTGTTACTGGTGTTTGCATCCGGGATCGCGATGCTATTAGGATATTTTCTTTCTGTGGGGATTACCGGTCGAATCGATGCCTTAAAGACAGCTGCCGAACATCTGGCAAAAGGAGAACTCGCTACCCGTGCCAAAATTGAAGGTCGTGATGAAGTTGCTGCGCTTGCCGCCAGTTTTAATCACATGGCTGAGCAAATACAACAGGCAGATACACAAAAACGCGAACTGGATGCTTTACGCCATGAACTTGTGGCCTGGGCGACACATGATTTACAAACACCATTAGCCGCAATTCGGGTGCAGATCGAAGCTTTGGCGGATGGTATGATTGACGATCCAAAGACAACACAGCGATATTTGCGAACAACCCAACGACAAGTCAATGAACTTTCGATGCTGATTGATGACCTTTTTCAGGTTGCCCAATTGGATGCCGGCGGGATGGTGATCCAACCTGCAACCTGTTCCTTGACTGACTTAATCTCCGATACATTGGAAAGTTTTACTGCCTTGGCTGAGGAAAATAAAGTTACACTAAAAGGAACTGTTACGCACGAAGTTGACCCAACCCTTTTGGATTCTCCCAGGATCGGAAGAGTGCTCAATAATCTGATCGGAAATGCAATCCGGCACACGCCGCCCGGAGGCTCAGTCCACATATCTGCCTGGCGGGAAAGCGCACAAGTGATCATTAAAGTCTCGGATACGGGTGAAGGTATTCACAAGGAAGATTTGGCGCATGTGTTTGAAAGGTTCTACCGGAGCGAAAAATCACGCAATCGAAATTTGGGGGGTGCAGGATTGGGATTAGCAATTGCCAAAGGGATTATCAATGCGCATGGTGGGAATATAACCGTCGAGAGCGAACCTGAATTAGGCACAACATTCATCATCAAACTGCCATCCTGATTTTTTGATCCCTGCATAACCTTCTCATTATCTTCCGTTAAGATTTTTGTAATAATTGGTGAGTAAGATTGGTTTATATCCTATGGAGGAACCAATGTTACGCTGGTTAATGATGATCAATTTATTGCTTTTAGCTGGATGCTCTACACTTAATCAAGTTCCACAAAGTACTGAAGTACCGAAATACCCAAATTTAGGAACGGCTCCTGAGTTAGTCGGGGATACCTGGCTTAATACAGACACACCACTTCGATTAGAAGATCTGAAAGGAAAAGTCGTTTTGGTGGAAATGTGGACATTTGGATGTATTAATTGCCGAAACGTGATACCTTCATTACGGAAATTCCATGAGGAATACGATGATCAAGGATTAGTGATCATTGGCAACCATTTTCCTGAATTTGGTTATGAAAAGGATGTTGAAAATTTAAAACATGCGATTGTGGACCTGGATATTCCGTATGCAATCGTGGTCGATAATGAAGGATCGAACTGGCAGGCATATCAAAACATTTATTGGCCAACGCTGTACCTGATTGATAAAACCGGAGAAATCAGATATAAGCACATTGGCGAAGGCAAGTATGAAGAGACCGAGACTGCGATCCGCACTTTATTGGTCGAAAATTAAAAGTTCGTAAGGAGAAAAAATGACAAAACAAAATTTCCCAAAAATTCCATCGTCGGAAATTACCTCGAAATCCGACTATCTTTCACGTCGTGATTTTATCAAAGCAACCGGGTTATTAGCCGGATCTCTGGTGCTCTCAGCCTGTTTACCCAAACAGGAAAGCACAACAACACCGGATCCAACAATGATTACTACTCCAACGGTCGAGTTAAAAGATGAAATCGGTGGTGTGACAAACACATTGCATGAAATTACAAACTATAACAATTACTATGAATTCACCACAGTCAAGGAAGGTGTGGCTGACCTTTCAAAGGATTTTATAACATCACCCTGGGATGTAGAAGTTTATGGTTTGGTAAATAAACCAAAGACCTATAGCGTTGATGAAATGACGAAAAAATTTCAACCCGAAGAACGGATTTATCGCTTACGCTGCGTGGAAGCCTGGAGTATGGTGATCCCATGGATGGGATTCCCGTTATCAAAATTGCTTGCAGAAGTTGAACCAACTTCTGATGCAAAATATGTCCGTTTTGAAACTATTTTTAAGCCCGAAGAAATGCCCGGTCAAAAATCTTCCTTTTATCCCTGGCCTTACCAGGAAGGTCTGCGATTGGACGAAGCTATGCATGATTTGACCTTATTGGCAACCGGTTTATATGGTGGTGAACTGCCTGCACAAAATGGTGGTGGAATCCGATTGGTTGTTCCATGGAAATATGGATTTAAATCCATTAAAGCTGTGATCAAGATTGAACTGGTTGCTGACCAACCTGCCACAATGTGGAATACTATCGCTGCCAATGAATATGGTTTTTATGCAAATGTGAACCCGGACGTAGATCATCCGCGGTGGAGTCAAAGTACCGAACGACGGATTGGTGAAGCTTTCCGGCGCGACACAATCATTTATAATGGTTATGAAAAACAAGTAGCAGATTTGTATTCAGGCATGGATTTGAGGATTAATTATTAAAGATGGAAAAGGCGAAAACACACAGCCCAACATTGCGTATTCTCGTTCACATCGCCGGATGGATCCCTTTGATCGTTTTAATCTTCGATTTTTTTAATGAGAATCTTACTGTCAATCCGATCCAAGCCATTGAGCAAAGAACAGGGAAAATTGCCCTTACTTTTTTAATGGCCTCGCTGGCATGTACACCGCTTTCGGTCATTTCCGGTATAAAATTTCTTTCCAAACCGAAGAAAGCATTGGGGAACTATGGCTTTTTCTATGCCTGCACCCATCTGATTACTTTTTTTATTATCGATTACGGTCTGGACCTTCAAGCCAT
>CAZPIM010000171.1:2769-4202 GCA_964586385.1 uncultured Anaerolineaceae bacterium | reverse complement strand
GCCGGGGTAATTGCTGAATCCGGAGGAATCCTTTCTCACAGTTCGATCATTGCTCGCGAGTTTGGTATTCCTGCAGTCGTTTCCGTACCGGGATCAATGCAATTACAGGATGGTGCATTGGTGACGATTGATGGCTTCAAAGGAGAGGTAATTATTCACGAGGAGGAAGTCAATGAGTGTGCTTAGTGCAAATGAATTACGCAGAGATTATGTTCTCGGAGGGCAGACTGTTCGAGCACTGGACTCTGTTACATTTCAGATCGAGCAAGGTGAATTTGTGGCAGTGATGGGACCCTCCGGTAGTGGCAAATCGACATTATTGCATTTGCTGGGTGGTTTGGATCGACCATCTGACGGTGAGGTGACGGTAGCGGGCAAACAGCTCTCTTTGCTCAACGATAATGAGATCACGCTGGTACGCCGGCGGAATATTGGCTTTGTGTTTCAATTTTTCAACCTTTTGCCTACACTCAATACGGAAGAGAACATTATCCTGCCGTTGTTGATTGATGGTCAGAAGGTTTCGCTTTATCAGGAGCGTTTGGACCATTTGTTGGAATTGGTTGGCCTTACCAATCGCCGCGACCATAAACCCGATCAACTATCGGGGGGTGAACAACAGCGGGTGGCGCTGGCACGTGCTTTGATCACAGAGCCAGCCATTGTATTGGCAGATGAGCCGACCGGTAACCTGGACTCGAAAACTGGAATTGCGATGATGGAATTGTTGAGCCGGTCCTGCAAAGAACGTAAACAAGCGATCATCATGGTCACACATGACCCCAAAGCAGCCTCGTATGCAGACCGGATTGTCTTTCTGCGGGATGGCCGCGAGATTGATCAATTGATTTTCACGGCTGATGAACCAATGCCATCACGTCTTCGGCAGATCATAACCATTATTGAGCGACTTGAGGCATGATTAAACTCATTCGTCTGGTTACATTAAGATCAATTGCAGTGCGCCGTTCGCGCACGTTGTTGAGTGCTTTTGGCATTATTCTTGGTGTAGCCAGTCTGTTCGCTATTCAATCAACCAACCAGGCTGCATATGCATCCATTCAACGACTTTTTCAAGGAACATCTGGCAGGGTCAATCTCGAAATTCATGCAAACGATCTTGTTAGCAGTTTCTCGGAGGATGCGCTCAATCTGGTCGAAGGTGTGGATGCCATCCAGTTAGCTGCGCCTGTCGTCAAGTTGCAGGCTGCACTGTTGGATACTGAGGAAGGTCAACAGGTCGAGTTAAGTTTCTTTGGAGCTAGTGCAGGCGGGCTTTTAATTCATGGAATATTACCTGAGGTGGACGTCCGTATTCGTGATTATACTGTTACCGCAGGGCGCTTTCTGACTAGTACTTCTGACGATTTTGAAATTGTCCTGGTGGATACTTTTGCTGCAGACGAGGAAATTAAGGTTGGCGAGCGGATTGT
>CAZPIM010000171.1:0-2669 GCA_964586385.1 uncultured Anaerolineaceae bacterium | reverse complement strand
TTGCCGGCCAGCCAGGGTGAACGCATGGCGCAAATGTTGAGTGGCTATCAGATTGGCTTGAATTTCATGGGTGGGATTGCGCTGTTTGTCGGCGCATTTCTAATCTACAATGCCTTTTCCATGACTGTCGTTGAGCGCACACGGGAATTTGGTATGCTACGCTGTATTGGCATGACCCGACAGCAGATCATTACACAGGTTTTAGTCGAAGGGTTGGTGCTGGGCATCCTGGGTTCGTTGTTGGGTGGTGCGCTGGGTATTCTCCTTTCACGCGGTTTTGTGCGCATCATGGCGCAGATTCTCGGACAACCCTTAAACCCCGGCGAGATATCCTGGAGCACGCTGGTAGTTACCATGGCGTTGGGTTTGATGGTTACGTTGATTGCAGCTCTACTCCCTGCACTTCGTGCTGGCCAGATCTCCCCGCTGGAAGCACTGCGCGTACGCGGAAAGAAACAAACCGGTTGGATTTTACGAAATGGGTGGTGGCTTGGTCTGCTGTTGCTGGGATTTTCTGTCGCGATCTTAATCTGGAATCCCTTTCCATATGATGTTCAATTCCGGATGGGTAGCATGGTTGTTTTTAGTCTCTTCTTTGGGGCAATGTTGCTGGTACCTTCCATTACCACCCTGTCGGAAAGACTGGCTCGTCGTCCTTTCCAATGGTTGTATGGCAACGGTGGACAACTCGGCACACGCAACCTGGAGCGGGCGCAAATGCGTACGATGCTGACCACTGCCTCGCTGCTGATTGGCGTGTCTATGATTATTGTCATTCAGGGAATGACTGCTTCGTTTTCCAACGATCTTTTCGAATGGATGGAAGCCTATATTGGCGGTGATCTATATGTTAACTCTTCAGTACCGATGAAGAAAGAAATGCAAACCCGCCTGGAAGCTTTACCCGGTGTGCTGGCAGCTTCACCCATTCGTTATTTTGAAACAACCTGGTTAAAATCGGATGGCGAGGAAGAATCAATCAACTTCATGGCTGTCGATCCGGATGCACATACCCGTGTGACAACTTTTGTTTTTGCTGATTCAGACCTGGATGTTAAACGTGTGGTATCTGAATTGGACCAGGGTGGTTCGATATTTATTTCAAGTGTGCTTGCGGAAAAATACCAACTTGTTGCAGATGATACATTGTGGCTGCAAACTCGCAAAGGACCGCAATCCTTCCGGGTAGCGGCGGTGGTGATGGATTTCTATAATCAGGGCATGGTGGTCACCGGCAGTTGGGATGACATGCGCAGATATTTTCGTATTAACGATGCCAACACCATTTTTATCAAAGTTAAGCCGGGTTATTCTCCTGAGCAAACCCTGAGAGATATTGAGAACTTATATGGTAAACGTTACCAATTGACAATTGAATCCAATCAGTCAGTCAAAAGCCGCGCACTGGGGCTTATGTCGCAAGCGTTCAGTATGTTCGATGTGCTCGGCGTTTTGGCGGTTTTTGTTTCTGCTTTCGGGGTAGTTAACACCTTAACGATGAGTGTCTACGAGCGCACACGCGAGATTGGCATGTTACGAAGTATCGGGATGACTCGCGCTCAGGTGGTCAAAATGGTGCTGGCGGAAGCAGGTCTGCTAGGTATCATCGGTGGAATTATGGGGTTGGCTTTTGGTATCTTACTGACCAAAATCTTCCTGGCATCCATGACAGCAATGTCTGGTTATTCACTGGCTTTTATTATCCCTCCCAGGAGTATTGTTTTAGCCATCATTGTCGCCCTGGTTGTTTCACAAATTGCCGCTGCCCTCCCGGCAGCGCGAGCTGCCCGAACACCGGTGCTCGAAGCCATTCAGTACGAATAAGTTTTGAATAAAATTAATATAATGAAGGAGTCCGTCATGAAAAAGATCTTCTTAGGAATTCTCGTAGTTGGAATCGTATCAATTGCGGTCTATTGGTTTGTGCTGCGACCCCAATCCAGCCCGATGGTCAGTCAGGAGACAATCGCAACCCAGGCAGTGCAGATAGACTTTTCACCTTTGGACTCAACCGAAGTGGAAGCGCTGGGGCATCTGGTACCCGGCCAGTATAGCGAACTTCATTTTCGTACTAACGGTGTGATCGAAACGATTTTAGTCAAGGAAGGGCAAGAAGTTCGAAAAGGTGACGTTTTAGCAAAACTGCGGGGAGAAGAGCAGCTCAAGCTGGCCATTTCGCAGGCAAACCTGGATGTGATGAATGCGGAAAGGGTGATTGCGGATTTGGAAACCAACGCGCCATTGCAGGCAGCACAGGCATTTTACGATATGTCTTTGATTGAAAAAGAAATCGAGAATGTTGAAAAGAATCGTATCAAGATGGATTATCCGCGCGGAACCCAGGATGAAATTGATGAGGCCTATGATCGATATCAAGATGCGGTCGAAAACTTTGACACTGTTTCAGATTATTACAATGCTAGCGACGATGTTTACAAGATGGCTCAGACGGAGCGTAATAGCGCTCTTACCGCTTATAACTGGTTAATTGGCAAGTATTCGAACCTCGATAAGCGTGAACAAGAATCCAACCTGACCTTGCTGGAGCGGAAATTAGAAGATTTGAAGCACCAGTACGAAATTTATTCACAAGGACCAGATCCTGTAGAGGTTGAGCTGGCCAATGCGCGCCTTCAGCTGGCTATCGATCAGCGCACCGTGGCGGAAGC
>CAZPIM010000170.1:0-4338 GCA_964586385.1 uncultured Anaerolineaceae bacterium | reverse complement strand
CAATTGCTTTTCCAGTTCTTCTCGCAAGACTTGCGGATTCGCCTGACCTTGCGCGGCCCGCATAGCCTGACCAAAAAACCAGTTCGCCAGCGTTTCCTTGCCCGCCTGGTAATCCGCCAGAGGTTTTGGATTGTCATTGAGCACTTTTGTGACAAGCTCTTTGATCACAGATCCTTCAGAAACTTGCCGATACCCTTTTTCTATAACAATTTGCCCGGCTGTTTTCCCTGTTTTAAGCATCTCTTCCAGAATCGTCTTGGCTGTGTTTTGGTTTATTTCTTCTTTTTGAAGTGATTGAAGTAAGAGCACCAAATCATCCGGTTTTACTTTGATCTGGGAAATTTGTTCCCCACTGCTGTTCATCCAGCTAAAAATCTGTCCGGTCATCCAATTCGCAATAATTTTTGCGGGAATCCCATTCGCCTGACGAACCGCTTCTTCAAAGTATTGGGCCGTAGCAAGGTCCGAAGTTACTAATCGGGCATCATCCAGATTGAGTTCATAGATATTTTGGATTCTTCGTAGTTTTGCGCGTGGCAATTCCGGTAGTTCTGATCGGATTTCAGCAATCCATTCCTTTTCGACCACCAGCGGAGGCAAATCGGGCTCCGGAAAGTAGCGATAATCATGCGCTTCTTC
Source organism: uncultured Anaerolineaceae bacterium (assembly GCA_964586385.1). Lineage (GTDB taxonomy): Bacteria > Chloroflexota > Anaerolineae > Anaerolineales > Anaerolineaceae > UBA6170. The sequence continues at coordinate 3,699 of CAZPIM010000170.1, read as the reverse complement.
TTTACTTCGCTGCGAATAGGTGATTTCCAGCTCTTCATTCCACCCAAGCGTTTCCTGTTCGACCAGTTGACCCATATCCAATAAGTGGGATTGACGGGCAATTTCGTATTGTATGGCTTTTTCCATGCCCCGGAATGTATTTAGGTTCTTAATTTCAACCCGGGTTCCTAATTTTGGAGAACCAAACGGACGGATGGACACATTCGCTTCAAAACGGATGACCCCTTTCTCCATATCACCGCTATTGACCCCGACTTCTTTTATGAGCTCCCGTAAAGCGCAGGCATAAGCCACCGCTTCTTCCGCGCTATTCAATTCCGGTTCCGAAACAACTTCCAATAAAGAAACACCTGCACGGTTCAAATCTACCAATGAGTAGGCATCTTCGTTTTCACTCGTGAAGTGTGTTAACTTGCCGGTGTCCTCTTCCATATGGACACGGGTGATATTGATAACTTTCGGTCCGTTGACTGTGTCTATGGTCAACTTGCCAAATTGTGCCAATGGGTATTCATATTGCGAAATTTGATATCCTTTAGGGAGGTCCGGGTAAAAATAATTTTTTCTGGCAAACAGGCTGGTATGCGCGATTTGACAATCCAGTGCCAGAGCAACACGCAGCGCATATTCCACCGCTTTTTTATTGACCACCGGTAACGCACCAGGCATTCCGGAACATACCGGACACACGGCTGTATTCGGCACAGCAGTGGTTAAATCCACCACCGGGCAGGCGCAAAACATTTTTGTTTTTGTTTGCAGCTCCGCATGTACTTCCAGTCCGATAACTACCTGGTATTTCATAAATAACCTCAAATTAGGATTTGTAAAGGGGAAAAAGGTCTGAAAACCATCCAAGTTTGAATGATTTTACCATGAGAACGAATGCCAGGATCGGGATTACGACAAAGCACAACAAGAAAGCAAAGTTTTTATGACCCTTGAGTTTAATTCACGACTAATAAATATAAATCAAGCCAGGGAATTCAATTGAGCGTTCATCTTATAACAAATGAAAAGCCCTTTCTCTCGAAACCCATTTCTGATATCGGTTGCATTAGCGACCAGTGATTGTCAAAGTTTTGTTACAATTATAGGTAGAAATATGAACAGGGAGGTTCCTTTGGAAAAAACGCTAAAAATTGCAATTCCGATGGCTGGCTTCGGCACTCGTATGCGACCACATACCTGGAGTAAACCCAAACCATTAATTGCAGTAGCCGGAAAAACGGTTTTGGATTACGTATTGGCTCAATTTGATACCGTTCCCTCCGATATCAAGACGGAAATTGTCTTTATCATTGGTCCAAACCAGGAAGAACAGGTGACTGCCCATATGCAGAAGTTCTATCCGGATAAAATTTATCATTTCGTTTTGCAATCGGATATGCGCGGTCAATCTGATGCGCTCTATCAGGCCCGGCAGCATTTGGATGGGTTTCCTGTTTTAATGACGTTTTCCGATACCCTGATCGAAACGGATCTGGGTATCCTTTCTGACCCTGATTTTAAAGCGGGAGTCTGGGTAAAGCCTGTTCCGGATCCGCGCCGCTTTGGTGTCACCGTCCTGGGCAAAGATGGATTTGTAACTAAGCTGGTGGAAAAACCTTCCACCATGGAAAACAAACTGGTGATGGTCGGGTTTTATTATTTTGGCAATGGCAGCGATTTAATTTCAGCCATTGAAGAACAGATGCGCCGCAAAGTGACATTGAAGGGAGAATTCTTCCTGGCGGATGCGGTCAACATCATGTTGGAACGGGGAATGAAGATGCAACCTCGTCAGGTGGAGGCCTGGCTGGATGCCGGTCTGCCGGCAGCTATTTTGGAGACGAACCGTTATTTGCTGGATCATGGTCATGGGACCGGTCCAAGCTGTCATTGCGAAAATATCACCATCATTCCACCTGTTTATATTCATGCCAGCGCAGTCATTAAATCCTCCGTGATTGGTCCCCACGTTTCAATCGGGGCAAAATGCGAAATCGAAAACGCCGTAATCAGCAATTCCATTCTGGATGAAGGTACCATTGTCCGCAACATGATCCTCGAAGAAACCCTGCTCGGGAGACAGGTTGATGTTCAGGGCAAGTCACAGAAATTAAACCTGGGGGATAATTCCTCGGTAAAGCCTTAATGGATACGGTGTCCTGTTATAGCGGCAGTTCGTATCCGGAACGACCAAAATCGTTGGTCTGGCGTGATCAACAATTAAAAATCAGTAAAGTAATTTCTGGTGATATTTGTCCTGACAAAAAAAGATTTACTGTGCAAATTGTTACTGGTGAATATTTCCTGCTCGAGTATAATTTTTTCATAGATCAATGGGTGATTACTCCCTTATAAAAAAATAAATTAATGATCGGGAGATGGGATGTCTAAAAGCTTGCTTTCAACGCGTGTCTCAAATTTAAAGCCTTCTGGAATTCGAAAATTCTTCGATATTGCAGCCACGATGCAAAATGTTATTTCGCTCGGCATCGGTGAACCGGATTTTGATTCTCCTCCAGCCGTTATAGAAGCAGGTATTCGTGCTTTGCGGGGAGGATATACACATTACACATCCAACGCCGGAATTATCGAGTTACGCGAAAAATTAACTGCGCATTTGAATATTCTCTATGGAGTCCATTATGACCCCAATACTGAAGCACTCATTACCGTGGGTGGTTCAGAGGCGTTATATCTGGCAGCCACTGCCTTGTTAAACGCTGGCGATGAAGTCATCATCCCGACCCCCTGTTTTGTTTCTTATCAAGCACAAGTGATCATGGCAGATGCGATTGCGGTTGAAATCCCCTGCCATATGGAAGATAATTTTGATGTGGATCCCAAAGCCATCGAAGCAGCCATCACACCGAAGACCAAAGCTATTTTATTGGGTTTTCCCAATAACCCGACAGGCGCAGTAGCAACGCGTGAAAAATTATTGGAAATTGCCAAAATTGCAGAGAAATATGATCTAATCGTCATCTCGGATGAGATTTATGACCGCCTGGTGTATGGTGGGCATCAACACGTCTGTTTCCCGACGCTGCCCGGGATGCGTGAACGAACCTTGCTTTTAGGAGGTTTCTCCAAAGATTATGCCATGACCGGTTGGCGCATTGGTTATGCCCTCGGTCCGGCTGAAATTATTCAGGGACTGGTGCGAGTGCATCAATTTACGGTCATGTCTTCGCCGACCATTGCTCAAATGGCTGCTATTGAAGCGTTGGCAGATGTTGATGAAGCAGTTTGCATGATGGTTGAAGAATATGATCGCCGGCGGAAATTTGTGGTGGCCGATCTGAACCGCATGGGCTTGCCGACGTTTGAACCCAAAGGCGCTTTTTATGCTTTCCCTAAAGTAAATGTTACTGGTCTTGATGACGAGACTTTTGCCAATAAATTGTTGAATGAAGAACGGGTGGCCATTGTTCCCGGCTCTGCCTTTGGGGCAGGCGGTGAAGGTTTTTGCCGGATCTCCTATGCAACATCCTGCGAAAAACTGGAAGAAGCCTTGAAGCGCATCGAAAAGTTTGTGAACCGGATTTGATTTTGAATACAGAGAAAAAATTAAAACCAGGTTTATTTTTCCTGTTTGCGAATGGATAGCGAGAATCCTCCAATTCGTAATAAAACCAAATCTCGAGAAACCTGGTGTTATGCCGGCCACAGCCTTGACTTGAAGGAAAAAAGACCAGGTTGCATGTTTGC
>CAZPIM010000169.1:0-4365 GCA_964586385.1 uncultured Anaerolineaceae bacterium | reverse complement strand
CAACGATTTGATCGTAGAATATAAATAACAGGGCTGCAAGACCCCAGGTCAGAATAAAGGTTATCAGTAGGAATGGCGTCAACGTTTTTGTTGTCATTGGGGGTCTTGCCGATTTTGATGGATGAGCTACAGAGGGTTTTGTCTCTTGGATTGTGGTCATTGTGGTTCTCCTAATTTGTTTGTTTACGTGGTGTGGATTTTCTTTTTGGATTTGTTTCTATTCCAGTGCATATTGATTAAACCGATCATTATGCGGAGGTTTATATTTTCTGATCCAGTATAAAAGATTACCAATGTTTGTGTCCCCTACCAGTGGATAGGCAAATGGGTAGGTTTTAAGAATAGTTTTCTTATTCTTGTTTTCCCCAAGGTCGAAGTTTTTGCTTTTCGATTTCCAGAGACAAATCTCAGATCATAAAGATCTTATTTTCAAAAAAAATTTCCAAAGTGTATTGATTACCGTTTGTGTAATCTGTTTAGGCGGCGTTTTTTCCCGGTCTTTAAAACCTATTTGACGCCGCCTATCCCGAAATCCGATTCCTGTTAAGCGTTTTTCCTTTGAGGTGGTTCCACTTCTATGATGATCGTAATTGAGAGATTCATTGAAATTTTTTCCCGATTTAGTTTAATGTTTGAAGATGGTAATGAGCATTACGGTAAAAGTAATCAAGGCCATGATCACGGTGCCAATGCCGAGTTTTGTATGAAAGGCAATGTTGCTGGCATCGGCTCCGTGTGATTGTAACCACAACCCGCAGATGAGCTGTGAAAGTGCCATTAGGATGGTAATGGAAGATAAGATTATTGAAGCTGTTTTCATTTTTTTCTCCTTTTTCGATTTTGATTAATTTTGATTATTTATTTTTAAGGTTGCCTTGGTAAAAAGCAAAATCACCTCTTTTGCGGTGGTGCGTTTCAATTCAACCAACCTTTGTGTTTATAGAATAGATCTCAACCAATTTTTCTTCATCCATCGTTTGGTAGAGATCCCGGTTTAGATTTTCCGGACAGCTTATAGGTCCTGGGCTGTGTCCCGATTTTGGCGACCATGTATAATATTTAAATTCCATGTGAACCTTGTGGATGATCGGAGAAAAACCCTTGTCGCCTACACTGCTCAATGTAAAATTTTATATTCCAAAGCCTAAGCCCGACCTAACCGAGCGGAAAAATTTACTAGACCGGTTTACTAACGGACTTTCGCGTCCGGTTACATTAATTTCTGCGCCGGCAGGATTTGGAAAAAGCACCCTGTTAAGCGCATGGCTAAACCAGCAGACATTATCTGGTGATCCGAAAGCCCAAAAAGATGTTTTCTGCTGGCTTACTCTGGATTCCGCAGATAATCAGGGTTCACGATTTTGGACCTACTTCGTTGCAGCTATCCAAAGAGGAATAAGAAACCGTCAGCGAGAATTGGGCGATTCCTCCGCGTTAAATTTAAATCAACTTCTGGAGAATCTGCAAAGTGATCCGCCACCATCCATCCCTACTGTTCTGGATGAATTGATCAATGCCATCAGTGCAAGTAGAGAACAAGTGCTTTTGATATTAGATGATTATTACCTCATCCAGGAATCCGAAATTCATGAGCAAATGACGTATCTGCTTGAGCACCAACCCCCAAACCTTCATCTGGTCATTTCCACACGGGCTGATCCACCACTCCCAATCACACGTTTGCGCGCCCGAGGGTTATTAAATGAATTCCGCGTTGCTGATCTGCGCTTCAATTCCAATGAGGTAGAAGAATTTTTCAAAACAATGACCGGCCTTGCAATGGCCGGGGAAGAGATTAATGCAATTCAGACCAGCACAGAAGGCTGGATCGCAGGGTTGCAAATGGCAGCATTGGCGTTACAGGCGGTGATTACCGAGGATTCTGAGATTGACGAACAAGTCAAAGAAAGCAAGATTAAAGATTTTGTCTTCTCGTTTTCAGGAAAGCACCTCTATATTCTTGACTATCTCACCGATGAAGTATTCAACCATCAGTCTGTGGAGGTCCAGACATTTTTACTGAAGACCTCAATTTTGGAGCGGATGAGCATTGGATTATGTGAAGCAATCCTGCACAATGGTGAAGAGAGCTATGCAACTATTCAGACAACTGAAGGTGAAAAAAACACAAATGTAAAATCCATCCTGGATTATCTGGAAAAATCCAACCTTTTCCTGGTCAGATTGGATTTTGAGAGGCAATGGTTCCGCTATCATCACCTTTTCATGGATCTGTTACGAGTACGTTTGGATCAAACCTGGCCAGAAATTATTCCAGACTTGTACCGGAAAGCTTCACATTGGTATGACCAAAATGGATATGTGGATGACGCCATTCAGTATGCAATGTCAGCAAAAGATTGGGAGTGGGCTGCAGCATTAATGGAAACTCATGTCACCGAATACCTGGAGCTTGGTCAATTGGCGATTGTTCTGAAATGGATCGAATTGCTTCCTAATGCCATACTGAGTAATCGCCCCATTTTATGTTCCCAGGTAGCCTTTGCGTTGACGCAGGCGGGTCAGTTTCAGCGCGTACCGCCCCTCATCGACATCATTGAATCGGCTCTTTCTGCGACTGGTTCTCAATTAAAAGAAAAAGAATATTTGTTTCCTTCACAGCAAGATCAGATAAAGGTACAAGGGATATTTGCAGTGTTGCGTGCTTTTGGAAGTTTCCTGACCGGAAAACCAGATCAAGCACTCATGCTGGCAAAAAATGCATTGGAAACAATAAAAGGGTTCGAACCGAGGGAACTTACCTGGCTCAATTGGATGTGTGGCTATGCTTATCGCGGCATGGGTCAGCTCGACCAAGCCATTCATTCATACGAAATTGCCCTTAGCATCAGCCGCAAGAGCAATACCGACTGGGTTGATATGGCCACTGACCTTGGGATTGCTTATCGCCTTAGTGGAAAATTGTCTCAGTCTGTGGAGGTATTCCAGAATGCATTGCTTCAAGCGGAAAAGCAAGGAATACGGAATAAGGGAAACTTGTCTCGCGTAGAAGCCTTTTTAAGCGCAGTCCTGGTTGATCAGAATCGGCTGGAAGAAGCGCTTCAACATGCCTTAAAAGGGATCTATTTTCTACAGTGGTGGCCCAGTCATAACCACATTACCACTGCTTATGTTTATTTAAGTCAGGTGTATTTAGGGTTAGGTCTTCTGAATGAGGCCGATGAGGCAATTGAACAGGCAAAGCAGGAGCAGTTTAAAGGGCAGGTAATGCCGGTTGTGATACGCCTGGTGGAATTTACCTCACTAAGGCTGTGGGTGAAACAAGGCAGATGGGATTTGTTGGAGAGTTGGCTTTCTGAACAGGAAGTGGATATACCCGATTTTCTCCCTGACACCAGGCTGTTTAATGAATACGAAGAATTGCATCATATGTCACTGGTTCGTGTCTGGATTGAGAAGGGCAAAAAAGAAGCTGCCTCTATTTGGTTTGAGAAGGCTTTTCAATTGTTGTCACAAATCGAAATTCCTGCAAAACGCAGTAATTGGGTACACGCCCTGGTTGAAATTTACCTTTTGCAATCGATTGCGTTGCATGAAATAGGACAAATCGGAGGAGGCGGAACAGGGAATGCGTTAGGCTATCTGACCTCGAGTCTGGCGTTAGGTTTGCCCGCAGGTTTTTTGCGTATCTACCTTCAGGAGGGGGCGGTAATGGTCGAATTGTTACAGAATTGGCTTAAATCACCCCACGCCGTGTTGCACCATGCAGAACTCAAACCAATAATGGTAAAAAACCTTCTCGATCAGTTTAAATTGGAGAACCACTCTGAAATAAGCCAGGCAAACAGAAAATTAATTGAACCATTGACAGAACGGGAGCAGGAAGTGCTTCAACTACTGGCATTGGGTTTTTCCAATAAGGAATTGGCGGAACGAATGGTAGTTTCCGAAGGTACGGTAAAGACGCATGTGCATAATTTGATCGGAAAACTTGGTGCACAGAGCCGCACACATGTGTTAGCCAGAGCAAGAGAATTGGATCTGCTCTAGTTTCACCCGGTCTCTTCACATGCATACTTTACCCCCTTGATTTTATTCATCAGGATTTCTAAACGATTAATTCTATCTAATGGTAGAGGACAGCCGATTCGGTGGACAGTATGCTTTGTATAGTATATAAAGCAAAGATTTGGTTGTGGAAATATAATAATTTAATTCAGGATATTTTTTATGGAAGAATTTCCAAGAATCTATAGCATCCGTATTCAGGGCAGGCTTCATGATCGCTGGAAGAACTGGTTTGCCGGAATGACTTTTACCAATCTGGAATGCGAGGACACGATCATTGAGGGATTGATCGAAGATCAAAGTCAATTGATAGGGGTAATCAACCAGATCCATAAC
>CAZPIM010000168.1:0-4381 GCA_964586385.1 uncultured Anaerolineaceae bacterium | reverse complement strand
GCTAGCAGATCTTTTTGAAATTTATGGGTATTATTGCCCGTAAATTCATCTTTTAACATTTTGGGGAACTTTTTTCCCCATGTATCGTTTCCCTTAATAAAAAATCGTGTCTGAAAGACACGAAAGTCAACCTTCTTACTATTTCTTAAATCTGTTAAGAAAATATACACATTTTCCCATGAATACAGAAATCCAATCTATTCTACTGGTAAAAACAAGGAAATGATTTTTTAAATGAAGTTATACTTAGTAAAATCAATCCCATCCCATCCAACCTGGAGGAAGTTAACCAATGATTCCACAATCCGAGGTATTTTTACGTATTGGTCTGGCTGCTTTATTGGGTGCAATTATCGGTCTTGAGCGCGAATTCGATAATCAGCCGGCAGGTTTACGTACAAATATTATTCTTGTTTTAGGCGCCTGTCTGGCGATGATTGTTTCAATCCAGATTTCTCAACAATTCGGAGACCTGGGAGTAAGGGGAGACCCTGCGCGTATGGCTGCGCAAGTGGTTACTGGTGTGGGCTTTTTAGGGGCTGGGGCGATCTTACATTCCGGCTTTAACATTAAAGGGTTGACGACTGCAGCCACCATTTGGTCTATGGCAATTGTCGGTCTGGCGGTCGGATCCGGTCATTATTACGAAGCGATAACGGTCACGGTTGTGCTTTTTTTGGTCCTGTCTCTGATCGAGCGTTGGGAATTAAAAACCTTCAAGGCAGTTCGCATCATTTCAGCAGGATTGTTACTGGAATACACACAGTCCTGTCTGGATGAAGTACGTGCGGTCTTCAGCAAAGCGGAAGTACGCCTGGATAAATTTTCGTATGAACAGGATCTGGAGAAAAACGAAGTCATGATCAATCTAGAATACCGCTCACGAAAGACGGAAATTTTGGAAAACGTGCGCAAAGAAATGGGCGAACTGAAAGGGCTGAAACGGATAAAAGTTGGCAGTGCGTTTTTTAATTAAATCTTCACCATTAACTATTGAATAGAAAAAAACAGATTCTTAAATTAAGGAAATCCACGCCATCGATTTCAAGAAGCGGGTTGTAAGAATCACAACACTATCTTTGCCCTTCTCATTCACGCCCACAAATTGAACCCAGGTTTTTTTAAACTTGTGTTGATTCCATAGTTTACAAAAATAGAAGCATTAAACGAGCTACGAGCTACGCGCTTGGTTTACGTGCGATTGGATGGCGCAATACCGTTTTTAGTTTTTCCTGGGCGGTACGCGTGAAATCATTTAAATAAATCTCGTGATGTTTGCCAACCAAGTCATATCCCTGGTCATAAGCGAGCTGGTGCATGCGAAGAACATTTGCTTCCTCTGAATCAAAGGAGCCGATATGCATAATCGTCGTGACCTGACCTTCGTCGAAAAGCTCAAACCGGATTTCATCGATTAATGGCGGTTTCTTTTTCCGCTTGACTTCCATACGTTGTGCTGCAAATAGGTCCTTTGTGACCCACAGCGGTTGTAAGATCATCAAAGTCCAGGACCAGGCTTTTTTGTCTTCTTCGGTAAAATGCGTCATCTCTTTCGGCGTACCCCAATATAAGCCTTCGAGAGGCATGACGCCGTAATCGATGTTCTTTTCTTTGCGAACGGCAAATTTCAGGCTGTATGCCAGCGGGAAAAGAGTCTCGATAGCAGCTTGAAAACGCGGGTTGTTATTCGGGCTGCCGGCACCGTCAATCATCAGATAGTTGGCCGGGGGTACTTGCACCAGAGTTGGTGCTTTGGCAGAAGGCTGGTACAGGGATTTCCATTGTGCAGTAAGTGAGATTTTTGACGCCATTTTTCCTCTTTATCCGTTCATAGCGAGTGCATAAGAATCAAAGCAAGGCGCAATTCTCAGGCTCATACCTGTCTAGAAACGATTTGCCCTGCCCTGGATACTTCGTTCAATTGCCCAATTTAGAATTTCCTCCGTTCGGGCTGCTTCTGTGCATAAATATTTCGGATTTGGACGGATCCCTACCCGCATCAAATCCAGACGATCAGCATCCCAACAGGTCATAACGGTAATTTCAGCATGGCTTTGACCGCCCGTGTGATGATCACAGGCTTGTATCAAAAGTTCAAACTCGGTTGGACCGAGCTGAATCAATGATTTAAGATGGTCTCGGATAAATTGTGTAGCCCGTGGACCATGCTGAAGGTCAAACCCGTCACTGTGCCGCTGGGAGTCATGTGTAAAAGCGAAGTATTCGATGATGTTTGGATTGGCACCATTCATTTCTGCCAGACGCAAACCGTTCTCACGCACGCGCATCCAGTGGGCATACCCGTGGATACCATCCCAGCGCAGACGATAATGGGCACGGATGGTTTCGATAAATTCAGAAGTAATCAGATTGGATACAGACATCTAAGACGATTAAACCACAAAGCCAGGAATAAAAAAAGAAAATAGAGGAGGATTAAACAATTTTTGGTTTTTATTCCACGCTCCCGCCCAGATGCCACTCAAAACCGCCAACCTAATTCCAATTTCATGCACAAGTGAATAGCAGACAAGGTTGTGGGTTGCGGGTAAAATCCGATTTGCTTGCATTAAAAGTAGACAAATATAGGAATTCGGCGGTGGGTTGAGTTTAGATTTCTACGACTTTTCCTAAGCATTAATGTCTGTTTTGGATTTACTTTTTGTGACATTCTTGTGCCTATGATTCAAGTAGAGGATTGATTAATCCAATATCGTTTCATTCAGCAGGAAGTCAATCAAGTTTAAGTGTTGGATTCCATCTCTTGACATATCAAATTGATCGGTCGAGATTACATATTTAGGGAAATTATCATCAATATCTTTAAAAGCGCCAAATTCACGTTCGACAGTTTTTGGTTCAGAAAGGAGATAGGTTACTTGAATATAACATTTTTTGTTATTCCGGATGGCAATAAAATCGACCTCTCCTTGATTTGTCTTTCCAATATAAATGTGATATCCGCGATACAACAATTCGTTGAAAACGATATTCTCAAGTATTTTCCCAAAATCTGTATTAATCGTATTTTTTATGATTTGGCGAAGTCCTAGATCAGCGACATAATATTTTTCATACAACGCGAGAACCTTTTTCCCACGGATGTCATACCGCTCTGCTTTCCTGATAATCATTGAATCCAATAAGTAACGAAGATAGTTATAAACCGTTTCAACGCGGACCTTTCGATTTTCATTTTTTAAAAAACTTACAATCGTATTGGCTGTAAATAACTGACCTGTGTTTTCAATAACATACTCAATCACTCGGCTAAACAAATCGATATCTCGAACATTATGCCGTTGAATGATGTCCTTAAATACAATTGAGTTGTAAACATCCAATAAGTAGGTTTGAATTGAACTTTCGCGCTCAAATTCAAACCGTTGAGGAAACCCTCCCCACTTCATAAAATCAGAAAATGTGGCGTTTGTGATTAGTTCTCCACGTTCTTGTTTTATCGCACAAACCTCTTTATAGGTGAAAGGATAGATGTTAAATTGCACATACCTGCCCGATAAAAGCGTCGCCAGTTCCGACGATAGTAATTGTGAGTTAGACCCAGTGATAAAAACACTGCAATTTCGATTTGTTCTTAAGGAATTAACGGCTTTCTCAAAATTTGGAACGACCTGTACTTCATCAAGAAACACATAATTCTTTTCGCCGTCCATAATTTTGGAAAGCACATAGTTGAACAATTCCAATTCATCTTTAATAAATGAAAAGTCGAGGAGTTCAAAGTTTATCGCAATAATGCGATCCTCCTTTACTCCCATTTCTAACAATTCTTCCTGGATTTGCTGAAGTATGATAGATTTGCCGGAACGCCTTATCCCAACCAGCACTTTGATTAGGTCGGAGTTGTAGAAAGGTCGAATGGAGTTGAGATAGGTTTCTCTTTTAAGCATGGGATCACCTTTTATACTATAGCACCAAACATTCATTTGTGCAACAATGTATACGCTTATAACCGTAAACAACATTAAAATATTCACTAAGTTTACGTTTTAAAGCGTATATATTATGATTACAAAATAAAACGCTTGCTACCGTAATCATATTCCTTGTGAATTTGGCTTCAGTACGTTTAATCTTGCAGATTTGAAAAAACACCTGTAATGGTATGTGTACAATTATTCTCACTTGACCATTCTGTTTGGTTTGTCTCAGAAGCTTTGCAGAGCGAACAATATTTTAATTTGCTCAGAATTCGCTCTGATATTTATTGAGCATCGCTTTATGGTTTAATTATTTTACACGCCGACAAGCGTGTAATGCTCAATGTTATGTTCTGTTTAACTTATTCGAAACCATTTTGAACTCAGAATTGACTACATCACCAGGTTATCAACCAAGCCCTTGTTTTTATGCAAATTGG
>CAZPIM010000167.1:0-4402 GCA_964586385.1 uncultured Anaerolineaceae bacterium | reverse complement strand
AAAATTAACATTCCAGTCACCAGCCTGGCTTTTTAGCAAAGCTAAATGAATTACCATAATACAAAATTCACAAGTCAATGGAACAACGATTCTTGGAAAATCTAATGCGGAAATTTGAACACCTTTTCCTGTAATCATTGTTGGAGGCGATATTGTAGATTGGTATCCAGCATCTGAAAGCATAACTGTTGCACGACCCGAAATTACATTTCCGAGTTCAGCAACACCACTTTGGGCCAGGTTATCAAAAGCAGAAAATTCTTGATCCATCATTTTAGAGACTAATTTCATACCAAGCTGCTCTGAAAGTCCGAATAAGACCACTCCCTGAACCTTTCCAACGAGATTGATTAAAACAGTAACTTCATCTGTGGTCATAGCTGATTTTTGTAATGTCAGAGTTCCTTTGCTGATATTTATTTTTGCCTCAGCCATCAATACTTCAGCGGCAGCATCGACAAAGGGATTTAAAAATTTTACATTCATACAACCTTCCTCCTGCTAAAAAAAGCATAACTTATAATTATTGCTTCATTCCAATAAATATTTCGGCCTCATTTACATATACGCTAATTTTAGTAATTAATTCATCCATTTTATTTTGGGTAAATTCCAATTTTTGAATTGCAAATTCATTTAAACTATACTGTAACCCATCAATTCCAATTCCAACCCCCATCATCATCATCGCAGCATCAGAAATGTGTACTGCTGACGCTATCAAACTATGTTCACCTGCTAATTGCGGCGAATGGTGAAATTGAATTGCCGCAATTAAGGGGTCTGCCAATCGCCAACGTCGTGCTATTTCACCCCCAAGATCGGCATGATTAACGCCAAACAATTTACTTTCAAGATCCTCAAAAGACATATTCTTCCAATTAGGAAATTTTTGTTGTTCTTTTCTCAGAAGAAATTCAAATGCTAGTTTTCCAATATCACACAACAAACCTGCGTGATAAGCTGTTTCAGCAGCTTCCCTACCGTACGGCTCAGCGACAAAACGTGCACCTGCAGCAATTCCAATGGAATGTCGCCACAATTCTCCTCTATCAAGCCCGTACCCTGGAATTGGTCTTTCAAGATATGGGGCAACGGAAGCAGCCAAAATTATTGATTGGATAGTGCTTTGGCCTAAAACTACTGCTGCTTGCTGCACCGTTGTTACTGGATAGGTCAATCCGTAATAAACAGAATTAGCCATTCGCAAAATTAAACTGGTTAACACCTGGTCCTTCCCTAAAACCTCAGAAACAATTGACATATTCGATTTAGGGTCACGAATCAATGACAATGCTTTCTGTGCCGCTTGTGGTAACGGAGGAAGGTTTCCGACTTGGTTTACCAACTCATCAATGCTTACGCTCATTTTTTTATCTCATCAGTCTTTTGATAAAAAGAAATACCCATATTTTTTAAACCAAATTCATTGGGCCGCGGAATAATTTCTGTTCCGCCGAGGAATAAAATGCCACCAGACCTTAATGCTTTTTGAAATTTATTATTTAATAATGCTTTAACTTCTGTGGTGAAGTAAATAATTACATTTCTACATACTATCAAATCGAAATCACTGTCGTATGGATCAGTTATCAAGTTCTTTTCTTTGAATTCTATCTTCTTTGTATGTTCTTCTTTTACAAAATATGGAGGAAAATCAGCTCGAAAATAACGAGCCATTTGTTTTTCGTTAATATTCTTTACTTCATCTTGCCTAAAAGGTCCGCCAGCTCTTGCCTTATCCAGTGCTCCTCGATCAAGATCAGTTCCAACTATGCTAAAAGCTATTCCTGGATTTAACTCTTCCATTATCATTAAAAGAGTAAATGGTTCTGCTCCAATAGAACATCCCGCACTCCAAATCTTTAATGATTTTTTTCCGTTTTTAGGATTTTTAACATAATCAATTAAGGAAGGTAACACCTGCGTTCTTAATGAATTCCATCTTTCAAAGTCTCGAAAGAATTCAGTGACATTAATTGTTAAGTAATCTCTAAATCTGGATAATTCCTTTTCCTGTGTTTTCAGCCTTGCAAAATAATCATCCCAAGTGGCATCACCCATACGAATGATCCATGAATCAAGTCGACGTTTCATCTGTTCATCTTTATACCCGCTCAAGTCGATATCGAGTATTTTTTTTACGGTTGATCTAATTTGCAGGTAAACATCTTGTTCCATGATAAAAATCCCGTAATTCTAATCTGATTTTCTAAGGTAATTCATAACTGCTGGTGCCATCTCTGAGAGTGTCACTACTTTATTTACAACACCAGCTTCTGTAACACTTCTTGGCATACCCCAAACTACACAAGAGGATTCGTCTTCGGCAAAAATATATCCGCCGGATTCGTGAATCAGGGTTGATCCACTTGTACCATCACTTCCCATACCTGTTAGGATGACTCCAACAACAGAATTCCCAAAGTGTTGAACAACTGAAAACATTGTGACATCAATTGCAGGCCTTACACCATGTACAGTTGGATTTTGATTTAAAGTAATTCTTTTATCACCATCCAAAACCATATGAAAACCACCCGGTGCTAAAAGCGCTTTTCCCACTTCAAGTTGGTCACCAGGCTCAGCCTCTTTAACTCTTATTTTTGAAGCAGAATCTAATCTTTCAGCTAAAGAATGAGTAAAACCTACTGGCATATGTTGAATTATCAGAATTGCAGCAGGAATATTTTCCAGTTCTGGGACTAAAGTATTCAATGCTCTCGGACCACCAGTAGATGATCCAATGATAAGTACCTTATCTTTATTAGTTAATGGTCTTACAATTTTTGTATCACTTTTGACAATCGTTCTAGGGAGCTGATTGTTGATTGGAATAGAGAAAACTTTGGCATTAACAACTTTCAATATTTTTGCAACAACTTCGTTCATCACTTCTGATATATTGGTTTTGTTTTCTGGCTTGGCCACAAAATCTACTGCGCCTAATGTTAATGCACGAATCGTTTCGGTTGCACCCTCTTTAGTTAAACTGCTCAGCATAATTACTGGGCACGGATGATGCGCCATGATTTCTTTTAGTGTTGATAGACCATCCAACCTGGGCATTTCTACATCCAATGTTATAACATCTGGATGGAATTTTTCTAATAGATCCAATGCCTCACGCCCATCACTGGCAGTAACGATCACCTGAATATTTGGCGTCATATTGAGATGCTTTGTGATAGAAAATCGCATAAAAGCGGAATCATCAACCACCATAACTTTGATGATTTTGCTGGTTTCTACCCCTGAAGTATTACGGCCTGTTGTCATGGTTTACCCAATCAGTTTTTGAAGAGCCCCAACGACACGATCACGCTCAAATGGTTTTACGATGAAGTCTTTTGCGCCTGATTTGATTGCTTCCAAAACAACTGATTCCTGGCCTAGAGCGGTCAACATTATAACTTTCGCCCCAGAATCTACAGCCAATATTTCACGTAAGGCAGTAAGGCCATCCATTTCAGGCATGGTGATATCCATAAGAACCACATCAGGTTTTTGCGCTTTATATGCATTTAGAGCCAACAAACCATTTTCGGCTTCAATCACTTCATACCCATCGCCAACTAACATTTTTGAAATTCTAACCCGCAAGAATTCTGCATCATCCACAACTAAAATCTTAGCCATCCTTACACTCCTTTGTAAATAAAAAAATCTAAAAAACGGTTTCTTTTTCACCGATCATTCTGATCGTCATTTTCCCATCGGCAACATAAATTCTAAAAGTTCTTCCAGTACTTCCACCAACATTTTGACTAACTATTTTCATTCTTTGAGTCTCTAATACTTTTAGTGTCATAGCAATATTTCTGGTACCAATATCAAAAGTTTTTGATAATCCAGGTGATGTTAACATATTAGCACCACCTGCAATTCTAATAATTAATCTTTCTTTCACTGCTCCCTTACTGATCATTTCTTCAAAAAGTTTATTAATTCCATTACCGACATATTTAGTAGAAGATAGATCAGACCCATTCAAGGGTTCTGGCAATACAGAATGTAAAAGACCAGCAATGCCTTTAACAGGGTCATAAGCTCCGATCCCAACACAAGAGCCCAAACCAAAAGCTACCAATATTTCCTCGCAATTTTGGCTAACTGCAATTTCACCCAATCCAACGCCTACACTCGTTTCCATAACAATAATTATTTAGCTCCATATGCTAAAATGGTCTGTGGATCAGGAATAACCCAAAATTGAATTTCAGTACATAAATCGCCTTGCACAAATTCAGCATCTAACATTAATACTTCTTCGTTTTCAATTCCGGCTGTCGCAATAACAATATCCAGTATAGCCGCACACATATCAACCATCACTGCTGGCGGGGTTGGCCTTACTGATCGTCCAGTATTATCTGATACATAATTTAAAAAGTATGTACCA
>CAZPIM010000166.1:0-4408 GCA_964586385.1 uncultured Anaerolineaceae bacterium | reverse complement strand
GGGTAATTTTCATTTTTATCCAATTGCAAATGATAATTATTCTCAATTGTAATATTTTTTATATATATGTAAAGTATATTTTGTAGATTGATTTCATGGAAACAGTTTTGCCTTTCAGATAGCAATTAATTCTGACTTTAGTTATTGATGATATGAAAAATTCATCTTATTCCCAATGGAGATAGAGTATTAGTATCTCCCGAATTATTAATTGCGTTTACCCCCATCCCTAGGCTAGTTACCGCATCCACTTTGAACAAATTTGCAAACTGGCAACCTGTTCTGAAAACCAGATTTTTAATCCACTGAAAAAGAAATCTGAATACAGGATCGGTTCGTTACTTTGAAATTCTGTGTAGTTATGAGCGTGATGATGAAAACAATCGTATCTGTCATGAAATTTAGTTATTTTTTTCTATTGCATTCGCTGGAAACTTATTGTATATTAGACTCTGTTCCTAAACTTTCAAAAATGTAAAATATGACAGTTTTGTTACAACAATTATTTTATATGTTTTGACCCACCTTCCAAATTTTCCCATCCAATAAAACCCAATGAATGCCTTCAAAAAAGAATTTGCAGCCTTAAATTGTTTCAACTCATGCACACGTGTGCAAAAATACGTGCTTTTTTTATTTCATTGAGAACCTGAATTATCTCCGAAAAAAGCTTTCGACAAACAAGCCGCCATGACATACCAGCAACTATACATAGGAGAATTCGCATGTCCGTTATAGCAAAACGTGAAAAAGCTTCCACGCAATCAATTCTCACTGCCGTCAGAAGATTTATCCGCTGGGTATCAGACCCAAAAGTTGCTCTCGCTTTGATTATGTTGGTGTTGATGATTTATTTGATTATCATCCCACTTTATCGCATGATTGTAACCACATTGACAGTTCAACAAAAAGACCTGATGATCCTTCCAGATACGAAGCTTGGAGAATTCACTTTCTATCATTGGGGACGAATGCTCTTCTCCAAAATCAGTTCGATTATGTTGTATGCACCATTACGGAATTCGTTGGTTGTTGCAGCAGGAGCAACTGCCATCGCCATGTTTCTAGGGTGCACAATGGCCTGGCTTGTTGTTCGGACTGATATGCCAGGAAGAAAATGGATGAACGTTCTTGCAATCGTTCCTTATATGATGCCTTCCTGGACAATTGCAATGGCATGGACTGTGTTATTTAAGAATCGAACAACAGGTGGATCGCCGGGAATTATCGAATACCTTCTGGGAGTCAGTCCACCAGACTGGTTAGCTTATGGGCCATTGCCAATCATGGTCAGCAGTGGTTTGCATTACTACGCTTTCTTTTTTTTGTTTGTCTCCTCGGCGTTAATGTCAATCGATTCAAATCTAGAAGAAGCTGCCTCACTGATGGGTGCGAAACGCGGACGAATTTTAGCCAAAATTACCTTTCCATTGGTATTACCCGCCTTGCTTTCAGGATTTATTATGACATTCTCAAGGGTCATGGGAACGTTTGGTGGCCCCAATATTCTGGGTGTTCCTGTGCGCTACTACACGCTTTCGACTATGGTGCGTGCCAATATGAATCTGGGTGCCCAAGCGGATGGGTTTGTTTTATCGTTGATGCTTATTGGTCTGGCGATGATCACAGTTTATATCAACCAAAAAGCAATTGGCACAAAGAAAAGCTTCGAGACAATTGGTGGACGAGGGCTGGTCATCAATCAAGTAAAGCTTAAGCAATGGAAATATCTAATCACCATTCTTATGATTGGTGTGGAATTGGCAATCGCCATTTTGCCGTTAGGTCTTTTGTTGTGGAATACCTTCATGAAGGAATCCGGTAACTATAGTTTGAGCAATTTCACGCTTCATCATTGGATTGGTATAAGCGATCCTGCGATTGAAGATGGATTACCGGGTGTTCTACGAAATCCTGCTATTTTAAAGGCTGCCTGGAATTCTATAAAACTTTCTTTTTCTGCTGCCTTTTTCTCTGCTCTTCTGGGAGTTATTCTGGGATATGCCATCGTTAAAGGGCGAGGAACCAGGTTGGCCAGAATTATTGA
Source organism: uncultured Anaerolineaceae bacterium (assembly GCA_964586385.1). Lineage (GTDB taxonomy): Bacteria > Chloroflexota > Anaerolineae > Anaerolineales > Anaerolineaceae > UBA6170. Next base: position 2,361 of record CAZPIM010000166.1, on the reverse strand, counting down.
ACAGATGGCATTTGTCCCCTATGTCATTCCTGGAATTGCGTTTGGAGCAGTTTATATTTCAATGTTTGCCAAACCGGTCGGATTTATACCGGCATTATATGGAACTTTTGCCTTGTTGGTAGTAGTTTCAGTTGCAAAAAACCTCCCGTTTTCAAGTCGGACGGGTGTTTCCTCCATGATGCAAGTCAGCAAGGAACTGGAAGAAGCGGCACAGTTGGCAGGTGCGAATGCCTGGGTTCGCTTTAAACGTATTTTATTTCCGCTCACGCGCGATGGGTTTATTTCCGGCTTCTTACTTACCTTTATCAGTACAATGCGCGAGTTATCTTTGATCATTTTATTGGTAACACCAGCCTCCCAGGTTCTGGCAAGTATGACTATGCGTTTCACAGAGAACGGCAATACGCAGACGGCAGACGCAATCATTATTTTATTGATTGCTTTAATTCTGATCGGAAACATGCTTGTCAGTAAATTTCGGGGCGGCAGTCTACAAAAAGGACTGGGTATATAAATTGGTTTATTTGAATCATAAATGACTCTGGTTCTATCGACGGCAATTCATTACAAATCAGTTTGTTTTTGATCTTTATAGATTTTTCGAAAGGAGGAGAAAAGGAAAATAGCGAATAGCTTTACCTATCACATAATGGTTATCCAAATGAAATCTAGGAGAGAGAAATGAAAAAAATATTTCGAATTTTAACAATTGTATTGTTGATCAGCTTCCTGGTTGGTTGTGCCCAATCCCCAGAAGCCCCAGCTGTATCGACAGATGCGCCTGTAACTTCTACAGATGCGCCTGAAACTTCTACAGATGCACCTACACTCAGTGCAAACGAACAATGGGCGAAAGACAACGGTGTTGGACCTTACATGCCAGCGGAAGAAGATTGGGCAGCCATTGAAGAAGCCGCCAAAAAAGAAGGAAAAGTCGTTGTCTATTCCAATTCTTCCCGAATTGCCAATATAGTTGATGCATGGAAAGCTCAATATCCGGATATCGAAATTGAAGCGAATGATTTGGGTTCAGACGCCTTAGTGACAAAGGTCCGTGAAGAACAAGAAGCCAAAGCCTACACTGGTGATGTTGGCATGGCTTCCGGATCTTATTTTGCAGTGGAATTTGTTCCCCTGGAATATCTCTGGAAATATTTTCCACCCGAATTGGCTTCTGTAATTCCAGAAGCAAATCAAAACCCAATTGTTACGCACACACTTGAAACCTATGGATGGGTCTATAACTCAGAACTCAATGAATCCTGCCCAATTTCAAACTGGTGGGAACCGACCAATCCGGAGTGGAAAGGTAAAATTGCAATCAATAAAGATCCTGTTACCAGCGGCTCAGATATGGGTATGCTAACCAGTGCGGCAAAACATGCCGATGAATTGGCAGCTGCTTATCAGGCATTGTATGGTAAAGAATGGACCACGGATGAACAATACGGGGATGATACTCCGGATGCCGGTTGGTTATGGCTCAAGAAATTAGCCCAGAACCAAATGATTGCAGGTGGAGATGAGGCTTGGGAAGTTATGGGTTCTCCGGGTATGACTGACAATATGCTCGGTTTGTTCTGGTATTCCAAGTATCGAAAAGTAATTGATGGCGAAGCAAACTTTGAGCCATGTGTTGGAATGGATCCTGTTGGGCTTCAAAAACACAATTACCTGGCCATTCTCAACCAAGCACCCCATCCAAATGCTGCTAAATTGTATATGCGCTTTGCCTTAACCGCTGAAGGGCTTGACCCCTGGAATCAAGTTGGTCAGGTACCCGGCCGTTCTGATGTTGCACCTGCAGACGAAGCTTTGCCTTTCCTGGATCTACCAGTTTGGCAGTTGGACGAACAGTTTACCTATGAAAATGTCTCGAAGTACCATGACTTTTTCTCTCTAAGTTTATTGTCCAAGTAAAGAATACTTTCCTCTTTATTTCAATTCCTTTGGACACGGGTCAACTGGTGCCGTGTCCAAAGACTTTTTAAGTATTACATGGATTATATGTTTCCAATTTTGGATGAGCGTTAACAAACATAACCATGCACGAGAATCACCATCCAAAACAAGTCAATCGTTATGTATGCTATGGCACATTCGGTTCAGGAGATTTATTGCGATTATTGCGGACGAAGGTGCGCATTGTGTCCAGATCCAGGGATGGAAATTCCAGCAGGCGACCCCAGGAAGTCATCGCCAGGGGAACATCCATATCTGCCCAGGGGAAAGCGATCAGTTTCGCGTTCGAAAATTCCCGCATAACGGAACGAATCTGGTCTTTTAATGTTTCACAATCATCACTTACCTGGCAGTTGTACCAAAAAATAACATAACCATGCTCCAGGCTGTGAACAAGAT
>CAZPIM010000165.1:0-4492 GCA_964586385.1 uncultured Anaerolineaceae bacterium | reverse complement strand
GATGCTTTTAATCGTCATGATCTGGATTCCATCATGGAATTCTTTGCTGAAAACTGTGTCTTTTATATGCCAAAAGGAGCAGGACCATATGGAGATCGTTATACCGGGAAAGCTGATGTTCGGGCTGGTCTGGCAAAACGATTTGAAGGGATTCCGGATGTGCATTATGGGGACGACCGTCATTGGGTCGGTGAGAATTTTGGGGTATCAACCTGGACACTGACCGGGACGTCAGAGACAGGACAACACATTGAAGTACGCGGAGTAGACCTCCTGGAATTTTCCCTTGGCAAAATAATCTGCAAGGACTCATACTGGAAAATCGTTGGGTTATAGAGAAAAAAATAACTGGTCGGTGAAATTCGGAATGATGTTGCTTTTATTAATGTAAATATAAGTAAAAAATCGACCTTATAAAAGGAAACTGAAAAATAATGGCAAAAAAACCTGTCCCGGAGAAGAAATCCGAAATTATTGATGGCTTCACAATAAAATACCATGCCAATGGAACCACGATATGGTCAAAAGGGAAGATGATCGATGGATATCCGGAAGGGTATTGGGAATGGTACCGCCTGAATGGCACTCTTAAAAGATCCGGATATTTTGAAAAGGGTGAGCCTGTTGGTGAATGGATTACCTATGACGATCTTGGAAATGTTTACAAAGTAAGCAAAAAAAAGTAAGTCGGAAATTTTTCGATTACTAATACATTGAGAACCATTCCATTCAGCTTTTCCGAACATACCCCAAATCTAATTCCTGACACTTAGGGTTATTCGTAATGGATTCACTTTTAAACAAGGGGGAAATTGTACCTACAACTTCAGGGTCTGATTTTAAGTACGATTTATTTACATTCCAATTTTTCGATCATTTGCGATGGATTATTATCTTCCGGAAATTCCATGGCGATTTTTCTCCAAAGAGAACAATAACCCAATTTTGCAGCGGGACTTGTGGTTGAAACCCACTTTTCAGTCACAGCAACAGCTTTTTCCATGAATCCAAGTTGAGCAAAAGCGTCGACAAACGGGTAATATTCACTTGCTATCGAGGAGGATAGTCCGTTTTGGTCTGCCTGATTAAAAAGATCAATGATCTTTTCGTAATTTTTATCCTGCCAGGCTAGATCTGCTTTTTCAAAATAGTAACACCAATCATGTTTTGGCTCATCCCCAACAATTTTACTGAGAGGTATTACTTTTTCTGAAGGGTCAGACGAAATCAGATTTAGATCCGTGAGGTTGGCACCATTGATTGTTTCTTTGATGCGCCTTTCCTCCATATCCTGATATGGATTATTCACATCATCCCAAACAAATTCCGGTGGGTTTTGGACAGAATCCAGAACTCGCATACAGCCTTCTGAAGTGTAATGGACAAAGACCGATTGACTCGTATTACCTGTAAATGTGTATATCAAATCATTAAAATCGATATTCTGGTTAGGAATTGTTTTTTGAATAAACTTTTTTTGTTTGCTATTTAGTAAAACAAATAAATAATCAACATTTTTTGATGTGCCATTTGGGTTATATGTCCAATTGACCTGGGCGGTTAAAGCGCCACCGGTCCAATAATCACGATAAGGCATCTCATAAGCAATTAGCGTCGTGTTTTTTGCTATATTGGGCATGCGCCAAACCAAATGCCAATAGAATCGCGTTTGCGTGGACCAAAAGTTTTTATAAAAATTTGCATTGGAAATCTGATATGCGGTTGAGGTAGCCACAATCGCGGAAACAAACAAAATCGTTCGAATCTCATTCGATCCGATAGACTCAATCGCCCATACTACAAACAGGCACGAACCCATTAAGAAAGCCAAAAGAAAACGATCATACGGATAATACATATCGATTGGGAGATTCGCGGAAAGGAATGGAATGATAGCCACTACAAGCGAAACAACCGCCAGGATTGGTGCCTGCTTTCTCCATAAGTTTACCTCGTGGAGTGAGTTTGATTCTACTTTTTTAAATGATAGCTTTTGCCAAATGATCATTCCAATGAAGATCAGGATTGTGACAACCAGGATGATCATTGACACAATACCGGATTCTGGATAGTTGTTGAGATTGAAGGGATTAACCCAAATTCGAAGAATCGCATCAATAATGGCCTGGTAAAGTGTCTGGAGGATAGAGATTACTGCATATAAAAACCCTTTGGAAAAAATTGATTCAACTGAGACAGAATGGTAGATCGATTGGAAAAAGAACACTCTCCAAATTAAGAATCCAGCATAAATAATGCCATAGGGTGTCCAAATTTTAATTACAGAAAGAATCCTTCTCCAAAATTTCAGTTCAATTTTGGTGCAAGTAAACCAAATTATGCACAGTCGCGAGAGTTCTAAACCGGCATAGAATTCCGACCCTGGAACAACATAAGCCATGATTAATATTGATAAAGCATAGAATAGACCAAAGTGCTTCTTTGATTTGAACGCTTTTATCATTAATGTAATTGAAAAGAAAAAACCAGCCAGGCAAAGGAAAAAGTAACTATAAATAAAAACGATCCAATGTTGCGTAAAACCTGGAAAAACTGCTGACAAAACCGCAACCCATGCGTTTTGTTTCGTTGCCTTTGGCCAAATCGTGTTTAACATCTGCCAAAATGCGATCACCGATAACCATCGGGTGATAAGTCCGATGATTTGCCAAACGAGCGGGTTTTCTGTACCACCCATAAGAAAATTGATAACAATAAAGTAATAACTAATTAGTGGTCTGGAATTATTGAAAAAATTTATATATTCGGATGAACCAAAAGCATGTTTCCACCACATCAGATACCAATCATCCATGTAGAAACCCACTTTTCCCAAAAATAAACCATAGGCCAGAAAACACAAAAGACCTAAAATCCAAGGCATAAAAGAAATAGAGAAAATGTAGTTAGAAAATCTTTTAATCACAGTTCTTTATCTCCATCCTAAAAACTAATTCATTTTATCAGCAACCTTTCAATGGAAGGTATTGTTTACGATAAATATTTTTTTGGTCGGATATTTTCACAAATAAAAACTTTTCGAGAATGGAAGAGTAAGAGACCAAATCTTGTCTTATTTAATAAAAAAATCTCTTTTGCTTTCGGAAACCCGATGAAACAGGAGTACCTCCCTGACTGACCACCCTTTGATGGATTACATATATATTTGGCTCAATTGCATTCTCCATATTCGCGTTGGTGGTCGTTGAAGCGGTCCTGAACAAGCGCGATCGAAAATGGTCAACCTGGGTTGCAATGATCGCCAGAATAATCCCGACAGGTTTTTAGACTCTTTTCGCGATTGGTCACCTCGAACGCAATGATCAGAACTACAAATCAGTAACGATAACTATCTACCTTCGAAAGACCTATTATTTTGATAACATCATTCAGAAACTGATTTTCAATGTAATTTAGCTTGCTTAAACGTGTCATATATAATTTGGACCATGTAATCCATCTGTTTATGGCTGGTGCGTTGATCGATCACTAGAGTCAAAATTCTGCTTGCCATATCAACCGCAACTGCATTCCCATTGAGGCGAGAATCTCTTAAAAGTTCATCCCAGTGAATCGTCAACCCGATTCCAGCGTTTCCTAATTGATCGAAAAGCCAATCCCGAGACACATCTGCGACATAAACCGGCAATCCAAGGGGCATTATTTTTTCTTGTAAAACCGGAAAAACAGGTGACAATTCTTGTATTCCTAAAATTGAATTCAAAAGATACTGATAATTTTCCCGGCGAACTTGCTTAATTCCTCCCCAATCCGTCCGTTCAATCTTCATCTGTTCTTGCAGATCACCCTCGACAATCATATCCGTCTCGTAATAAGTTTCCGCAAGATGATATAGCTGATCCAGTTCCTCGTACGCTATGGAACCTTGGTACAGATAATTGGCTAATTTTTCACGGTATTCACAAATCAGCGGTAAATGACGGTTCGGGTAACCACAATATTTATATATGTAAGGCGTTAGATCGTATGGTGAAATTAAATATCCGCCGTCAATAGGTCCAAACTTCCGCAAACTATTAAAGATGAAGTTCCCTGTGTGGTGGTCACTGAAACCTGCTTGCGCGTTGTCTTCCACCACAATTACTCCTTTGTGTCGAAGACTTTCAAAATATTTTTGAACTTCATCTGCATGCAAAAAACCGAAATAATTGATGAAATAAATTGCCTGGTGTTCGACCAGTTTTTGTGTTAAGTCATCCAGGTCAATAGAAAAATCAGAATTGATTTGATAATATTCACAGGAAAGACCACAATTTTCCAGTGTGGTAACAATCGTCGGACACAAATAGGAAGGTAATAATATCTTTCTAATTCCATGGTCAATTAGATATTCACTAATCACGATAAGGCAAGCTTTTCCTCCATTGAGGAAGGTCATAGTAGAAGTTGAAATCATCGGTCTATCTGAAAACCAACGCGTGTCATTATAGAATTCACCACCAACAAACATTGTTTAGAACCCTTCAACTAT
>CAZPIM010000164.1:0-4527 GCA_964586385.1 uncultured Anaerolineaceae bacterium | reverse complement strand
TGCACGTCGGACAATGCCATCTCCATCTCAGGGATTATGAAGGTGCGCTTCACCAGTATTCAAAACTCCGGTTTTTCGCCCCGGATAACCTGAAGGTATTGCGCCCAATCGCCTATTGTCAATTTGTGCTTGGGAAACCAGAAATCGCTGTCGAAATTTATGCTCAAATCCTTGGCATATCTTCTAATCCATCAGCCTATGACCTGATGAATGCTGCCAATATAAAGCTTTGCCTGGGGGAACGAAAAGAGGCGCTTTCCCTTTACAAACAAAGCCTGTCACTCAGTTCGCCGGGTCGCAAAGAATTGTTGGATGCATTTGATGAAGATACGAATTACCTGATCCAAAATGGCATACCCGCAGCTGAAATCCCGCTGATCCGCGATTACCTGATGTTCCAGTCCGAATCCTGAAATATTTACCTATGGAGAATTCCAAGAAATGGCAACGTGCCGAATTGCTGGTGTTTACACTTGTCACCGTTGTCAACATCCTGCCATTTATTGCCACAAGATTTTTCCCAACCCTGGATGGTGCGTCACACCTCAGTAATTCAAACATAATCAACCAGCTGATTTTTCATCAAAACAGCCTTTTTCAGCAATTCTTCACACTGAATCCCGAACCTGTTCCCAATTGGACTTCGCACCTGCTCATCTCCCTGCTTACCCTCATTATGCCTGCATTCCTGGCCGAAAAAATCCTTATCCTCATCCTCCTTGCAGGAATTCCGTTTGCATTCCGAAGCCTGATGCACACAATCGCACCAAAAAACTACCTGTTCAGTTTTCTGATTTTTCCATTTACCCACCCGATGTTTTTTTTCTTTGGTTTCTTCAATTTCTGCGTCGCGGTCCTGTTTCTCCTCATCGCACTGAATTACTGGCTGCGCCAGGCTAATCAGCACTGGAATGTAAAAAAAGTTCTCTTCCTGACCATCCTGGTTGCCGTAACCTATTTTTCGCACATTGTAATTTTCGGCATATTGCTTATTCTCATCGCATTGCATATTATTATTGACACCATAACCGCTATAACCTGCGAAAAGAATGATCAAAAAACCATTCTCCGCGGGGCCATTCGGAAAATCATGGTCATCACCATCGCAGCCATCGCCCCGTTGATCCTTTTTGCCTATTTCTTTTATTCCAGGCCCGGCACCCGCGACATAACCTATATTGCCCGGGAAGAACTGATTAACTTCCTCGTTACCGTAAGGCCTCTGATCTCACTGAACCCTGTCATAGAAGGGAAGCCCACGGTTATTATCTTCTATCTCCTGGTCAGCCTTATTGTTATTGGGTCACTGGCCTTCCTGATCCGTTTGTTCCGCCGGTTTATTTTACATGCCGGAAGCACCCAGGCTGCTGAATTGAAGATCCTTCCAGGTGTTAACTTTTGGTGGCTGCTGTCATCAGGTGCCGTTCTCACATTTTTATATTTTTCACTTCCAGATGCCTACGGAACAGCAAGTTACACCAATTTACGGATTGGTTTTGTGCTTTTCCTGGTGACGATCCTGTGGATTTCAACATTTCGTATTCCCTGGTGGATAGGCATTTTGGCAGCCATAGCAGGTTTTTATGTAAATACCGCCCTGCTTCGCTATTACACACCAAATATCAGGGACCTCGGAAAACTGGCTGTCGACTGCAATAAAGCCGCTGATTTTGTGGCCCCGAACAGCCTGGTTCTGCCAATTTACTGTCTCGATAATTGGTTCACCGGCCATTTCGTCGATTATCTTTCGGTGGATAAACCTATTGTCATGGTTTATAATTATGAGTGTGTCATGGGTTACTTCCCGGTGATATGGAATGAGAAGGCAAAGCCAAATTATTACCTCGGCGATCCCGCCGATCCGTCAAAATATATAAATTTCGAGCTTACCCAGGGCAGGCAATCGTTGCCGCTGGATTATGTCTTTGTCCTCGGGCAGTATGATCCTCAGAAGGATTGGTTTTTCACCACCCTCCATAATATTCTTACGACACATTTCACGCGTGTATATGCTGCCGATAATTGCAGCCTCTACCAAAAAAACCGAAGATAGGCCCGGTTTCTGCATCCGTTTCATTGAAAATGGTAACTTGCAGTCCAAATAACCATAACATTTTTTCTATGATATTCAGCGCTGAACAAATCGCCCGGATGCTCAACGGAACTGTAGATGGGAATCCGGAATCGACCATTACCAAACTGTCGAAAATTGAGGAAGGGGAGCCTGGCTCCCTCTCGTTTCTTTCAAACCCATTGTATACGCCGCATATTTACCGCACACGGGCATCCATTGTCATTGTGAACAACTCATTTATTCCGGAACAACCGGTGAGTGCGACCTTAATCCGGGTTGAAAGCGCTGATCTCGCTTTTGCAAAATTGCTTGAAATATACAACAAGATCAAAAACGACAAACAGGGAATTTCAAAACACAGTGTAATTGCTGAAACGGCAAAAACAGGCGCTCATGTTTATGTGGGAGAGTTTGCTGTTCTTGGCGAGCATGTCGTCCTTGGCGACAATGTTAAAATTCATCCACATACGTTTATAGGCGACAACTCCGTCATCGGGGACAACACGATCCTGTACTCAGGAGTAAAGATTTATTCGGATAACAAAATCGGGAAAAACTGCATCCTGCATGCCGGCACGGTGGTCGGCAGTGATGGCTTCAGGTTCAATCAACAGGATGGAAAAAATGTCAAAGTTCCACAGATCGGAAATGTGATTATTGAAGATGATGTTGAAATGGGGGCCAATTGCACCATCGACCGGGCGACTTTTGGTTCGACCATAATCCGAAGCGGGGTTAAGCTCGATAATCTTGTTCATGTTGCCCACAATGTGGAAATTGGCGAGAATACAGTCATTGCGGCTGGAACCGGCATTGCGGGATCTACCAAAGTCGGGAAGAACTGCATGATCTCCGGCCATGTTTCCATGACCGGTCACATTACCATTGCTGATGGCACGATCCTGGGCGGAGCAACCGGAGTTTCAAAAAGTCTTACGAAGCCTGGCCAGGCCTACCTGGGTATTCCAGCCATGGAGGTTTCCAAATTCAGAAGATCTATCGTGCTTTTCCGCAATCTCCCCGAACTGGCCGAAAGAATTGACAAACTGGAGAAGGAACAAAAAAAACCTAGTTGATTTTTTTTGCTGTAAAGCTGCCTGTTACACTGTCGGTGAATGTGCCCGAAGTGGTCGGAAACGATGTATTAAACCTGCCGGTCAAGGTCATTGACGAATCATTGAAAGTTCCTTTCAGGTAATCGGTTCCGTAGGAATAACCTCCATAAGGTCTGAATCTGAATTGCTTGTCGATTACGTAGGTAACGATTGTGGAAAGGTTCAAATCGTAAACGGCCTCCTTGTAAGCGATACCAGTATCATATTTAATCACCTTGTATTTATAGGTATTTACTGTCAGTATTCCATTCACATTAATTATCCCGATGGTGATGGGCTGGCTTTGCGACGTTTGCCCCTGCCATGTTCCGAGAAACTGGGGGTAGTCGGTATCTGGGATATCAATGGTATGGTCTTTAGCGCATGACAAAAAAAATAGTACTCCAAGGATCAACAGCGTGAGATTTAAATAAACTGGTTTTGTTTTCATCGGTAACCTGATTTGTTGCATGCAAAGGTACGACGAAATAGGCAACGACGGGGACCTGTTAATAAAGTTGAGTGAGTGGAATGAAAATTTGCCATGATCCTCAAATATAATTGTTCGCGTCGCGTTAAATATTGCTATATTTCGCTGGTTTGATTTTGCTAACGAAAGCAGCTTCAATCGCCAAGTTTACCTGCACCTGAGCACGGTTGCTTTCGCAATCCTGCCAGGATGCAGTTTAAAACAGGCTGAATTTCTAAGTAAACCGATATTGACCATTAAATGAAAAAATTACTTTTTTCTCTTGCCATATGCACATTACACCTCCTGATTGGTCTCAACCAGGCCATCGGGCAGCAGTATATTAACATTGGCATCTTTACCGATAATCAGTACTGCAATTGCGAGGTTGAGGGGGTACGCAACTACCCGGCTTCGCTTGATAAACTTGACAGTGTGATCCGCTTTTTCAATGCTTCGAAAGTTGATGCCATATTTCATCTTGGCGATATGATCGACCATGATTTTTCAAGCTACGACAGTGTCATTCCGCGTTACCGCAGATCTGTCATCCCGGTAAATTTTGTGCTTGGCAATCATGATTATGCGGTGAAAGATGCGCTGAAGGAAAAGGTCCTTCCAATGCTGGGATTATCAAGCGGAAACTATACCAGGATCATCGGGAATTGGGAATTCATTATCCTGAACGGGGATGATCTGAGTTATTTTGCCCCTCAAACCAAAACCCAAAAACAGGAACGGAATACACTGGTCGCGGATCTTGCAAGTGGCGTCCGGAAAAATATTATGCCCTGGAATGGCGGCATTTCACGTGAGCAGTTGAATTGGTTTAACACACAACTCCTGGAATCACAGAAATCCGGAAGAAATGTGATTGTTTTGTGCCATTT
>CAZPIM010000163.1:0-4576 GCA_964586385.1 uncultured Anaerolineaceae bacterium | reverse complement strand
ACCCAAATTTGATTAAGCCCGGGGGTACCAAAGAGACCAAGACCGGTCAGCACAAACGACACAGCAGCCAGAATCCAGAGGACGCATCCAATTACCCGAACCGTTTGGTTGGGGATTCCCAGTTTCATCAGTGGCCAGGTTGGATCGGTGGCGGTTCTGGTCCAGGTCGGCCAGAATGGTGTATGCATTTCTCCCGCTTTTGGCAGAGGTACATAAGTCAGACTGACATGAATAAAGGCATGTGCGATCATAAAGATAGCGAATAAAACACGAACAAGATTTGGGTTCATTTTTCCTCTACAGTAATTGAAAAAAGATTTAGGTTAAGATCACGAATGATATTAAGATAGCCATGGACGGCAGCCTGATCACTGACTGATCCACTCAACTGCATAGAATTGTCCGGTAGGATGGCAATATTCAACCCTCCAAACCATTCAGCACAGTGGGGAGCATCCAGGATTTCTTTTATGTGTATGACGATACGTATTTGATTTGATTTCATCGTTTCTCACTTTCTATGACCCAGTTTAAATGGAATGACCCGTAAAGGCATCTGCCGATCGGGTATAGTCAGGGTTTATTTTTGGTCATCCGGGTGGATTAACTAGAGATATCCCTTGTCTTTGGCGTGGGCAATTGCCTCTGCGCGGTTGGAGACATTTAGCTTGCGGTAAATGGTTGTGCTATGGGCTTTCACTGTGCCGGCGGAAATAAATAACTGCTTACCGATCTCCGGGTTGGATAGTCCCGCTGCCATCCAGCGCAATATTTCCAGTTCGCGGTCTGTAAGAATAGTCTCTTTGTTCTGGTCAGGCTCTTCCTGGCGCAAGCTGGCGATCAAATCACTGACACCAGGAATATCAAGACAATTGATCAACACAGGTATTAATGCTGCCCCTTCATCCAAAAATACCTGACGGTAACCACGCGCCAGCCCCAGGTTAAGGGCTTCCCGCATCGATTTTATTCTTAAATCCGGATCAGAAAGGATACTTGCCTTCAGAATCAATGTTTCGATCAATGTGCTGATACGGTTTCCCAATCGGGCTGTATATTCGACTGGTTTAAGCAGCTCTTCTGCCAGATGTTGATCATGGTTCGCCAATAAGATTCGGGCGGCAGCGAGGCGAAGAATCTCTTCCACTTCGTTGACTTTTGTATCTTCCGGCAAGTGGTTAAAATGCCTGTTAGACAGCCAGGCTTGCGATTTTTCCAATGCGTCGGATTGAAGGAATAAGCAGACGCGTGTTGATTCGATCAAGGCAACCAAATTTGGTACAACCGAACCTTTTTGCACCCATGCATCGGATTTTTCCAGTTCCTTGACGGCGTCCTGGAATATTCTCTTTTGCATAGAAAAACGGGCTTTTACCATCCAGCCATAGGCACAATGATTGGGATTTTCCCAGAGTTGATTGTGCAACAATGCCTGTTCAATCAACTGATCCGCTTGCGCCAATTTTCCGCGTTCAAATAGAAGCATGGCCAGAAATGCTTCCAGCCGTCCAACATAACCCGGAATGGAAGCGGCATAATGAAAATGGGAAAGCCCCGCCCGATATACAGCTTCTGCCTGCTCTAGTTCGCCCAGCTGTCGCAAAACGGTTCCAAGATCTGTGCTGGCAGTCACGATGGTCCAGGGATTTTTTAATTGCCTGCCCAGCGCTAATACTTCTTCAAAACAACGTTTTGCCCCTTGCAAATCACCTTTCATGCGCATGGCAAACCCGACTCCCCAACGATGCACGCTCCGCGCAAAAGCAGAAGTGACGGGAATGATATCTTCCGGTAAATCAATCAATGCCAGGGCTAACTGGAGATTACCGCCGGTTACAGCCATCAAACTATGTATGCCTGTAATCTCTGCCTTAAGCAAATCAGTATCTGACGGTGAGAATTCCTGATTTTCGAGCGTAGTGAGTGCTCTGTCGATGTAGCTTGTTGCCTCCTCTAGCCGACCGGCAAAAGCAAAACTCCAGGCTTGACAGACATTTAAGAAAGGTCGCTGACGCGCAATTTCTTCCGGTAATAAATTGATCCAGGAAATTAAGGCATGCAGTTGACCATGTACAAACAAATCCAGCGTGCTTTTCTCAACGATACGAGCTGCTGATTCAAAATCGGATGCCTGTACGGAATGTGCAATTGCGCTTTCGTAAAATCCGTTTTGTTCAAACCATTGGGCAGCCTGTTGGTGTAATTGTGAACTAATGTCCGGCTTAGCTTGTGTGCGTTGTTTAAGTCGGACCCGTAAAAGATCGCTAAAGAGGTGATGATATCGAAACCAGATGCGTTCCTCATCCAGCGCGACCAAAAAACAATTCGCCTGAATGAGCTCTTCCAACATCTGTTGTCCATTTTGTTGACCGGTAATGGCATTGCATAGTGGCGCTGACAACCGCTCCAGGATGGAAGTTTGGATGAGAAACGACTGCTTTTCCAGGCTGAGGCCATTGAGCACTTCTTCCGTAAGATAATCCATGATGTAGTGATGCCTGCCGGAAAGATTGTGCAGGTAGATCACCGGGTTTTCTTTCCCTTGCAAGGATAGCGATGCCATGCGCAAACCAGCCGCCCAGCCTTCTGTAGTCTCTTCCAGCAGGTCAATTTCCTGTTCCTGCAAATGGTGCAAAGAAGTTTCCTGAAGGAACGAACGGATTTCTTCCCTGGTAAACCTTAAATCCTGCATACGGATTTCGACTAATTTCCCGCTAACCCGTAATCGATGCAAAGCCAGGGGAGGATCTGAGCGTGTTGAGAGCACCAGATGGAAGTTTGCGGTTAGATGCTCAACCACATATAACGTGGCAGCATGGATTTCCCTGTTGTGGATGACCTGATAATCATCCAAAATAAAAACAAGGGAGTTATGAAAGTTGTGCATTTGTTGTAAAAATGCGCCGGCGATGTTTTCGGGTGAAGGAAGTTGGGGGGCTGAAAAAAGATTTTCAATCAGGGCAGAAATGCCGGGTAAATGTTTCTCCAGGGCGGCAGCAATGGTTTTAAAAAAATGCATAAAATCATTTTCAGATGATTCCAGCGAGAGCCAGGCAAAGCGTATCTGAGAGGATTTTTGGCTGGCGATCCAGTCACTCAACAAAGTTGTTTTACCATAACCAGCCGGTGCACAAACCAGAATCAACGATCTGCCGGGTTGAATTCCTTCATCCAATTGTCTACGAAGATGATCACGATTCAGCAACTCCGCATTGAAGGCTGGAATATAAAATTTAGTTGCCAGGAAAGAGGTGGTCAGAGTTGCAACTCCTGTGCTCTATTTAAAAGAGAAATTAACAAATGAAATACCAAAGGGGGAAATCAGAATGATTGTAACATAAGAGGATTTTCAATTTTCAAAAACCCGCATCGATTTTCAGGTTTACCAATCGTTCGCTTAATCTATTACATGGTGCTTTACAATTCTTCCAAAAATCGATAATTCAGGTGGATGGTCAATGATTGTTTGTGATGGTCTCAATTCCCCGGGTGAATCATTAGCAGAATTCACTTTTAACTGCACACTGACCGAGGTAAACAACCGTAGCCGGTAAACAAAAAAAATCATATTTTCTTTGTGATAATTTCGTGAATCACAGGAAAATATATAACACATAAGACCCATTTGTGCCTTTTTTATGGTTTCTATCGGATCAAAATTATTATTTGTTTTGTCAACAATTTCACCTATAATTAATCTGCGAAATATTTCACAAATAATCCATTAAATTAATGGTATCAGTCCGATGGATGGTTTTTCTTCACGGGAGGATGCGATGGCAGATTATGATGTTATTGTGATTGGGGCTGGGCTGGGGGGATTATCGGCCGGGGCTTTGCTGGCAAAGCAAGGCCGGAGCGTATTGGTTTTGGAACAGTCTGACCGCATTGGCGGATGCTGTTCAACTTTTGAAAAAGATGGCTATCATTGCGATGTGGGGGCTTCTATTGTCGAAATCATCCAGCCAATTGAACGGGTCTTCCAAAAGTTGGGGACCACCCTCCAAACAGAGGTGGATCTGATTCCCTGTGACCCGATGATGTCCTATATCTTCCCGGATGGGAAAAAGATCACCTATCCACTTTCAGCAGAAAAAACAGGTGAAATGATCTCAGCCATTTCCCCGCAGGATGGCCGACGGTGGCATGATTTTTGTGCATACATGGATGATTTGATGCAGGTTACGCTGGATACATTTTTTTCGGAACCAGCCAGCACCTTTGGCGACATGGCGCAATTGATAAAAAAGAACCCGCGTTTTCTTAAATACCTGCCGGTTTTTGTTTCCAGTTACCAGGATATTCTGTCCCGTTATTTTAAAGATGAGACGGTACTTAAGACAATGGCATACCAGGCGCTCTATTTTGGTTTACCGCCTTCTCTGGTGCCGGGCGCATATGCAATGGTGCCGTATACAGAACATGTTGGCATTTACTATCCAAAGGGCGGTATGATCCGCATTCCGGAAGCATTGCAGCGCTGTGGGGAACGGTTAGGCATGCAAGTACGCATGAATTCCCGGGTCACGAAAGTCCTGGTTTATGACGGACAGATCGTCGGTGTACGCTTGCAGGA
>CAZPIM010000162.1:2484-4621 GCA_964586385.1 uncultured Anaerolineaceae bacterium | reverse complement strand
GGATGGTGCAATTGAAACGTTCGGTCCGATTGAAATAACGGCAAAACGAAATGGACTTGTTGAAATTGCAATGTCGATCATATTAGGAATTATGGTGTTTTTGAGTCATCGAAAATATCCCAAGTATGCAGAAGAAGGTAATTGAGATTGTCTAACATAAAAATTCGCATCGGATTTACCATTCTTAAGATCGAAACCGAAAACAAAAATTTTTTCCAGCGATTGGAATCCAGGTTTCAACGATTCATAGAAATAGAAGCGATACCGGATGGATTAATTGTCCTCAGTTTGACTCAGGAAATAGTGAAAAAAGCATGGATTGAACCGGAAGTGAATTGTGAAGGATACGAGTGGACAATAATCGGATCTGGTGTAAATGGGAAAATCGACCAAAGAGAGTCTACCGCTGAATTTCAAATCTCTCCTTCCAGATCAATGCAGGAAGTGGAATATTTAATTCGTATTGCCAGTGCGATATGGATTTTTGAAAAGGGTGGATTGCTTATTCATGGGGCAGCCTTGGTCAGAAAAGAATGGGGATATTTGTTTACTGGTCATTCCGGTGCCGGAAAAACCACTGTTTGTAGAGTTTCAAAGGACGCCCTGATATTAAACGATGATTTGGTTGTTTTAGGATTATCTGATTTCGGTTGGGAAGTATATGCAACGCCATTTAGCAATCCAACTCAAAATCAACCAAATCCTGGTAAAGCTTTTTTGAGAGCTATCCTGAAATTGAATCAAGCAAAGGAACACCGGTTCGAGGAGGTTTCAACAGTAATCGCGTTGGCAGATTTAATTACTCATATCCCAGTATTGACCCTCCGGAAAGAAAATATGGAACTGATCATTGGGCGATGCCAACAAATTCTGAAAGAGGTGAAAACCTATAACCTCTATTTTTTACCGGATGATCGTTTTTGGGACCTTGTACCAGAAACTTCCTGAAGAAAACTAAAATTCCCTGAGTTGTAAATTTCAGGGAATTTTTTTTGTTTCCATTTGCTAATCGCTTTACCTGATTGAAAATTGGGTAAATAGGAAATACACAAATTGTCGATGAGAATCAATTCAAAACAAATTCAATTTTTTATTATGGGCAAATGAAACAGCCAAATCGAATTATCTCCCTGATTAAAGATTTACAAAAATTAACTCATTGAAATTAAGAATATAGAAAGAAATTTAAATACATTAATATTTCTTACAATAATCTTATATATCGTTAATTGACTTTCAATATGAAAAGTCTTAATATTATAAATATCATAAAATTTATCATAATTCCTCAATTGTTATGAGGATAAAAAAGAAAAGGATTTTGAAATGACAGAAAAATTTGTACTACCTGAATTAGGATTTGCTTACAACGCTTTGGATTCTGCAATAGATGCACAGACAATGGAAATTCATCACGGGAAACATCATGCAGCCTATGTTAATAACCTCAACGTAGCTCTTGAAAAAGCACCGTCATTTTTTGGAACTTCAGTTGATGACATTCTTCGTAATTTGAATGACATTCCTGAGGAAATTCGAGTAGCAGTCAGAAACAATGGCGGTGGGCATGCAAATCACAGTCTTTTCTGGCAAATCTTAAAACCAGGCGGAAAGAATTTGCCGTTTGGTAATTTAGCCAGTGATATCGAAACAACATATGGAAGTTATGATGGTTTTGTAGACGTAATATCAAAAGCAGCAATCTCTCGATTTGGTTCAGGTTGGGCATGGTTGGTAGTGGATGAAAAGAAAAAACTACAAGTTTACTCCACAGCTAATCAGGATAGTCCATTATCATTAGGACATTCTCCGATTTTGGGTGTTGATGTTTGGGAACATGCTTATTATTTACGTTATCAAAACAGACGACCGGATTATGTTAAAGCTTTCTGGTCTGTTGTAAATTGGGATATAGTAAACGGATTTTATCAGTCAGTAAAATAATCTTAACAAAGTAAGTAAAATGAGCTGAAAAACCGCCATTCATTTTTGGCGGTTTTTCTTTTCGAATTTACAACTTTTCAATCATTAAGGTGTTGGAATTGTCCAGAAAGTTACAGTTTGATTAGCTCCGCATACAGCCAAGACATCACCATTTGGAGAAAACTCCAAATTATTAACTCTTTCAGGGTCACCT
>CAZPIM010000162.1:0-2384 GCA_964586385.1 uncultured Anaerolineaceae bacterium | reverse complement strand
ATATTGTAAACTGGAGCTGCAGTTTCAAATCCTGTAATGGTTGTAATTTCGTTGCCATTATCCAAATTAAAAATCGGTCCAGCCCATTGATCCTGTTGCACAAGAATAATTTCTGTGCCATCAGGGGAAATATCTCCACCCATAAAGTTGATATTTGTTTGAATTGTATGGCTTTGATTAGTCTGCCAATTCTTAACAATTAATGAACTTTGATTAAAGGAAAGGACATAGGTTACCCCATCAGAAGATACATCAACCAACATTTCGTCTGGCTGAGTTTGGTATTCAAATAAAAGTTGTAGTTCAGGATATGAATAAATCCAAAAACCTTCGAACCCTATTAAAGTAAAAGAATTCTGGTCTAAACTCCATTTAATTCGAACTGGTTCTTGCATTGTGAGTGTGTTTGATAATGTCATTTGATTAACATTTTGGCTGGTAATCGGTACTGATGAGTTTGACGGAACCTCTGTGACGATTTCAGTCGGGGATTGAGCGGTCGGTTCAATTGTGGCGTCCGGAATTGGGTTCGTTAATGGTGTGTTCGTCGATGTAGGAAGTTCAATAGTTTCTGTAGGTGAGGTTGGAGTGACTGGTTTACATCCAACGATCCCCAAAATTGAAATAAATAGCAAGAATTTTGCTGATTTTAACAACATTTGATCCACACTTTCTAATGACTCATCGCCATTTCATTTATCGTGGTTTGTGTTATTCTCACGAAGATATTTTAACTCCCGGACAACTTATCGACAATTTTATTTAATAGGTTTAAAAATGATTCCTCAGCCCAATCCAAGGCGCTATTGATTAATTTTTGTTTTTGCTGATTTACCCAATTATTCGCATTTTCCTTTTGATTTGCAAACCATCGTGAAACCCCATCCTCAATACGAAATTTGAGACTGGCAAATATATTTGGTTTTTCTTCAATCAAAATAGCTGGAATTTCATTCACATAGATCGTTAACGAATGATTTTCGGCTACATTGAGTTCCATACCATTATCTAGACTTAAATCTAATGTATCGATGGGATAGGCACGATATTTTTTCCCGGTGACATTTTCCATCGTGATCGGGTAAGGAATTGCTCCTCCATTTGCCGCCCAGGAATAAATAATTGTCCTTCCTTCCTTTCTGAAGCGATACTCAAATAAACCTAAATCATTCGGACTTCCCAGATCGCTGAATTCTTGGAATTGTCCTAAAGGTCTCGCATTACCTAAAAGAAGGCTGATATTCTTCAATGAGGTCATTGATTGTGTGCTTAATGAAAATCCAGGATTGGAAGGATCATCGAATAACGTATACCAAAATACCTTATCGACTTGTTCTTCTGAAATGAGTTGAATAATGCTTCTTACTAAAAAATTTGACTCAATCTGGTTTGAGTCGAACCCATTTTGAGAACCAATAAGGTTGAGCCAATCCTCATTCCAACCTATTTCAGTTATCCAAATTTTCTTTTTTCCGTATTCCTGGATAAATTCATTGATTGAGCGGATTTCACCGATTAAGTTTGTTTGATTTTCATTGTCAGAATGACATTCGCCAGTCGCAATGTCTGTGTTTGGACCTCTATTCATCCACACTTCGGGAGGATTATTTTGCCAGTATGGGTGAATCGCCACGATATCAAAACTATCCCAAACACCAGCATTTACTAGATCAGCTAAATATGCAACCGGATTGGTCGTACAATCGCTATTCGATGAATTGTAAAGACCTCCTAGTATAACCTTGTCACGATTGTTGTGTTTTTTAATGATTTTTTCAGCAGTAGATAGCATTTGAGCATAAAGAAATGGTGATGGGGGACTGGTCGCATCGGCAATGGTGGGAAACATTACTTTTCCCCATTGTTGAGGATTATTTGGTTCAGATTCAATTTCCCAAAAATCGATATCATCCCCATATCGATCGACGATTGCCTGAACAAATCCTTCCCAAGATTGTAGTAACTCGTCTGCATCGACTGGTTGGTCTGGATAACTATGGTATAGGTAAGCAGGTCCGGAATTTAAGACTGCAACAACTTCAAGGCTGTGCCTTTTTGCCAAAGCTACCATCGAATCGAAGTCCCGATAAGTCTGCCCATAATCATATGAAAAAACAAACTCTGAGGGAGATCTCTCAATTTCTGACCAGGGGAATTCTTCTCGAATCCAATGGATATTCATTTCTTCCAGTTGTTGATAGACGTTGCCGAGATCGTCTATTCCCACACGCAAATGAGTAGAAGTGCCCATTCCCAGACTGTCAATTGGGCTTTTGCCAATTTCATCCTTTGGCGTGATAAGGAAGCTAAGAGAAAAAAATGAAACAATGACAATCCCAAATTTTAATAATAACGGGATCAAACGAAATTTTGAGGACATAGGT
>CAZPIM010000161.1:1581-4667 GCA_964586385.1 uncultured Anaerolineaceae bacterium | reverse complement strand
TACTTTACCAAATCGACTGCCCTGGCATTGGCTTCCACCTGGGCAGGATTTTTGCATCCGGGGATAACTGCTGTAACGGCCGGGTTTTCCAGGCACCAGGCGAGTGCCCAGGCTGCCATATCAACCCCAGCAGGAACTTCATTCTGACGGATCTTTTCCACTTCCCTGAGTTGCTCCTGGACAGAGTCGTTTTCCCGCAATGAACGCACATCATCCGGGTTGGTAAACAGTGTACCGGGTTTGTATTTCCCGCTTAACAAACCGGAAGCCAGGGGAACGCGGGCAAGCACGCCCAAATCCTGTTCCAGACAGGAGGGCAGGGCATGCGCTTCCGGTTGGCGGTCGAGCCGATTATAAACAATCTGGACAACCTCGATGCCATATTTTGTTGCCTGAGATATCTGATGCACATTATTATTTGGGCTGACTGATAAACCGATATGACGGATTTTCCCTGCCTGGACCTGATTCGCCAGGACATCCCATAATTCCGGGTTGTCAAAATCGGCGTTTGATCCGGAGTGGAATTGATAAAGATCGAGATAGTCGGTCTGCAGAGCACGTAAAGACTCTTCCAATTGTTGGATCACTTCTGCAGGCTTAAACAACTGGGTGCGTTCAAAATTAGCATGAAATTTGTGCCCAAACTTGGAAGCCAGAATCCAATCCTTTCGTTGGTCTTTTATCGCATTTCCAATAAATTGTTCGGATGTATGGTCACCATAGCATTCTGCCGTATCAATCAGGTTAATGCCGAGATCTTTCGCCCGCAGAAGAATGTCCGTTGCCTCGGATTGCGTGTAATTGATTCCCCATTCGCCACCAAACTGCCAGGTGCCGACGCCAACGACCGAAACATTCAAATTAGTTTTTCCAAGACGACGATATTTCATCAATTTCTCCTGCTGTTGAAATTTTTTAGAAAGTACGCGAATCCCCTTAACAATAACCAAAAGCGTTGGATTTATTCTACTGGATGATGGTGTTTTTTTCGATAATCTCTTGGTGAATCAAGGAAAACCTGTTTAAATACACGTCCAAAATGGGTAGGGTCATTAAAGCCGGCAGCAAAAAGAATTTCAGAAACCGGGCGGTCTGTGGCTGCCAGTAACCCAGCGGCAAATTGCAAGCGCAGATTTTGCAGATATCGTTGAAACGAATTTCCCATCGTTTGATGAAACCGTTCACTGAAATAATGCGGGGAGAGGTACGCCTGCGCCGCTGCATCTTCGAGAGTGATGGATTGCCGAAAATGATGGTGAATATAAATCAAAGACTGTTGAATTGATTCAGGATGTGGTTCTCTATGAGGGAGGATTGCTTTATTCGGTGAAGAGCGTTTGGAAATTATTCGCGCCAGATATACTAATATATTTTGCAGATACGCAGAAACCAGAATCCTGCTACCCGGTTGATTTTCCCGGAATTCATGCAGAATATTCGTCAATAAAGGCTGAATCAGCAATACCTCTTTGTGATCAAGATCCAAATTAAGGAAATAGCGATCTGTAAAAAGGAGTTGCTTTAATTCCTCCTGGATCATTTGCTCTTTAAATACAATACCGATGATGTTGACCGGATTATGAACTGAAATGATCATAGAATGGAAATCAGCAGGGCTAAGGAGAAACAAAGAACCAGGTTGCAACGGATAAATTTCCCCATTAATCACATGTTTGCTTGTACCATCCAAAATCAGACCCAGTTCAAAAAATTCCAGCCAGTGATAAGGATAGGTCTGGTCCAGGGTAACTTGATAGGGCATAAAAGAACCGGAGAGGGCAGTCATTTGATAGGCTGAATAGCGATAAAGCTCAGCCTGCTGAGGATCCGAATTGTTGGTAATTGAGTTCTTGCTAATCCTAGCCATGATGAAAGTATAGCTTATAAAAAGCAGAAATGCTGCAGATTATTTTGGGATTGACCGGAAGATAAGCAGAGTTTTGGATGAGAACTAAGGATAAAATCGATTCAGTCGGAATGGATAAGAAAATAAATGGAGTTAAAGAAAATGACCAAAAAAATGACCATGAAGGAAAGAATGCTGGCAGTGATTCAAAATAAGGAGCATGATCAAATTCCTTTCGCGATGTATGAGATCATGTTTGATCCGCAGGAAGCCTTTGACTTACTTGGTCGTGGCAACATTGGTATGATCCGCTTTAGTCCAATTTATCGTTTTGAATATCCAAATTGCCGATTTGTCAATCAGGTTTACTATCAGGATGGGCAAAAGTTTCACAAAAATACACTGATCACCCCCAAAGGAAATCTGGAAGAAATCCGGATTTTTGAACCGGTTTATGACAGTTCTACTTGCAGGAAACATTACATAACTGAACCTTCCGATTATGAAATTTTCTGGAGTTATCTGGATGATTGTATTGCATTTGAAAATTATGATCATTACTTGCAGGACTGTGCAGATCTCGGCGAGGATGGTATTGCAAAGGGTGAGGTGGAGCGTTCGCCCTGGCAACAATTATGGATCGAATGGGTCGGTCTGGAAGGTCTTACGATGCATCAGGCAGATTGCCCGGACAGAGTGGAAGAAACCATTCAACGTTTGAATGTAAGGGCACGGAAGACGTTTGAACTTGCTTATCATTCACCGGCACCATTTATTGATATACCGGATAACATCACAGCTCCTGCGATCGGCGTAAAGCGTTTTCAAAAATATGTCCGGCCAATCTATGATGAACTGGGTAGTATGCTGGCAGAACGGGGCGCGCCTTTGTTAATCCACATGGATGGATTTCTGCGACCGTTGCGCCAGGAAATTGCTGATTCGTTGGTTGGGGGTCTGGATTCTTTTACACCGACGCCGGATTGTGATATGACCACTGCCGAGGCGGTAGCAGCCTGGCCGGAAAAGATATTATGGGTGAATTTTCCTTCATCGGTCTTTTTACAATCTGAGGAAGAAGTGCGGGCAAAAACCAATGAGATCCTGATGAGTGCAGGTCACACAGGCAAATTGCAAATACAAATATCAGAAAACATTCCATTGGATCGGTGGCAGGATTGTTTTCCGATCATTGTGGATGAAATCGAGCGCTTCGGCAAGCCATAACCGGAAGGAT
>CAZPIM010000161.1:0-1481 GCA_964586385.1 uncultured Anaerolineaceae bacterium | reverse complement strand
CATGGTCGCAAGCTGCCATCATCCTTCCAGCGTTCACCGGCAGGAATTACACCAATTTTCTTGCCAAATCTCTTAGCTGCATTGGCTACCGCATCAGCATTTCTGAGGCAACCGACCAGTACCGGCGTTGGATGCGCAGCAAGGGAAAGGGCTGATCCATTCGGTGATGGCAATACAATTTTTGTATTTCTTGGAATGTCTAATAACGATTCGGGAGATAAAGAATAACCAGATTCTTCTCGTCTTGATATGGCTACAATCGCGCCAACAGATTGCGCAAAATCCAGGGCTGATTGTGTCTGACTGAAAAACGGGTAGACAATCGCTCCCCGGCTGACAGCAATATCAACACTTGTACAAAATGACAAAACATCGATGATGATGATCACATCGCTGATCGGAGCCAGCATCCTGACCCCATGTTTTCCCCACTCGCAGCGAACATCAAATTCCTGTTGATGAAAATACATTTAGATCTCCAGGTTTTCAGATTATTTCAAAATATCTGCTTTTTTCGAACATAATTCTCGTGCAATTTGTATCGATTCCTTTTCTGCGACGATTGTTAAGATGTCTGCAGGCTTTAAAATGGTATCCCCTTTGGGAATAATGACCTGATTACCACGGCGTAAACGTGCAATAACAAAATGATCCGGCCAGAGGATGTCTTTTACCTGCTTACCTTCCACTGCAGAACCTGATTCGATGCGTAAATCATCAACCTCGGTCTGCCCGGTAATGCCTTCCGTGAGTCTCTGGGGCAAGGAGGATTTTGGAACGAACCAGAAAGGACCACCACCATGTTCAATTTCGGCATCAACTTCTGTTATCAAAAGTTCAAAAACATCTTCTGAAATAACACCATCACCACGTAAACCATGATACGCAGAGCGTTGTGCCCTCAAAATTTCTCGTCGAGAAATATCCAGTTCCTCTGTTTCCAGTACTGGCTCGACCCGCAATAATTCTCGCAGAGAATCTGACAACAAACCTATTTGGTCCTGTAATTTCGGTTTGATTTGCTCCCATACAGGCGTTGAAATCAAACCTTCACGATAACGGCGTTCGATATGCGTTTCTGCAGAACGCAGAGCTGTAAGCCTGGCATGGCGCTGTTCGTATTCCACCTGAACCGGGTTGATGGTTACGATACCCAACTTGCGGATCAGTTTACGCATCGTTGTAGCCTGAATTAATAAGGTAAACAAAGCCACGCCAAATGCCATTGTGCGTAATAAGAATCGGTCTTCCCCAAATGCTAATGGAAGGCTAAGTGCCAGTGCAAGACTGAGCGCGCCTCTCAATCCACCCCAAGATTGAACATGTTGCCAACGCAGCGAAATTGAATCTGTAAATCGGGAAGTAATAAAATTCAATCCATAAACAACAATTACCCTGGCTACCAGGACAGCAAAGATCGCCCAAAGAATGGTTTGCCAATTTGCCATCAATGCAAAGATATCCACTTCCAAACCGATTAA
>CAZPIM010000160.1:0-4775 GCA_964586385.1 uncultured Anaerolineaceae bacterium | reverse complement strand
TGACCATAATCCAGGAAAAACACTTCCTTTAGCCATTATAAAGATGAATTAGCTGAATAATTTGCTTTGCACAATCCTGTTTACACCTGGCTTAAAGGGATAAATAAATCCGATTCAAGGAAATTTAGATTTTGTCTTTGAAAAAAGTCGATTGGTTATAAAATCTCACAGCCTGGATTGGATAACCAGATGTTTTTATCAGAACAAGAATTAATAAAAAACTGTCTGGAAAAAAGAAAAAATGCGGCTAAACCGGTCTTTAATAAGGATTTTCCTTATCAAATTTTGGATAAGATTGCTTATTATTTGCAATTTTAAAAGAGATTTGCAAAGTATAATTTAGCAAAAATTACAAATATCTTATTTTATGAACGGAATGAAGACATGAATACGACTATTTCATTACCAATCTTAAATATCACTGAACTAATTAACCTTCAAAAAAAACCAGATCCATTTACACCGGGCAATTCAAGTTTATGGACTGATCCTTATATAGCTAAACAGATGTTAAAGGCTCATTTGGATCCAACGAATGATGCAGCCAGCCGCCAACCGAAGAAAATCGACGCGATCGTGGAATGGATAATCCAGTTAATGGATTTACGTCTTGGGGATCAAGTACTGGATTTGGGTTGTGGCCCGGGTCTCTATGCAATGCGATTCGCTCAGCAAGGGTTGAAAGTCACAGGCGTGGACTATTCACAAAATTCTATATCTTACGCAACTAAAAAAGCACAGGAAGAAGGTTTGTCGATAACATATCGATGTCAGGATTATATGCAATTGGAAGATACGAACCTATATGATTTGGTTTTGCTCATATATGGTGATTTTTGTACATTTAACCCAGAATTAAGAAAAAAATTATTATCGACCATTCATCGCGTACTGAAACCAGGAGGAAGCTTCATTTTTGATGTGACAACCCCATTTTTACGTCAGTATGCAGGATTGAAAAACGGCTGGTATGCTCAGGGGCAGGGCTTTTGGAAACCAGGAAATCATCTGGTTCTGGAACAGGGCTTTGCTTATGAAAATGACCTATTTCTGGATCAGTATATTGTCATTGAAGAAAACGGAAAGATCAGCCTTCATCGCAATTGGTTTCAGGACTACACGCCAGACACCATTCGTTCAGAAATTCAAGCCAATGGATTCAAGGTTGAGAGCCTTTGGAGTGACCTGACTGGCACACTTTATTATGAGAAGTCGGACTGGATTGGAGTAGTTGCACGTAAATCTGCCGGATAATTGTGTCAGATCAAGTTTTGTCCTAATGACAAAATTTTCGGTATCAAGATAAAAAATGCATAAAATTAACCTGTGATCTGGATTATTTTCGTACTTATTGCTTATCTATGTGGTTCAATGCCCTTTTCAGTTTGGTTGGGAAAACTGTTTCTAAAAAAAGATGTTCGTAATTTTGGCGATGGCAACCCGGGTGCATTCAATGTCATAAAATCCGGAAGTAAAACACTCGGAATTATTGTTTTGATTCTGGATATCACCAAGGCAGCTGTCCCGGTTGGTCTGGCGTATAACAATTATGAAATTCGGGACCTCCCAATGGCATTAATTGCTGTTGCCCCGGTAGTAGGGCATGCGTATAGTATATTTCTAAGGTTTCATGGAGGTAAAGCGATCGGAACAGCTTTGGGCTCCTGGATCGGGTTAACGATTTGGGAACTGCCATTGGCAGGTTTGATTGCTACATTAATTGGATTCGGAATTTTGTCATCACCAGGTTGGGCGATCTTGCTGGGTTTGATCGCTATTCTTGCTGTGCTGTTATTTTGGATCCCAGATAAAATGCTATTACTGATTTGGTTGGTGGTAGCAATTGTCTTAGTTTGGAAACATCGGCAGGATTTGAGTCAAGCACCCAAGTTAAGATCCTGGGTTTCAAAGTTAATTTTTTCATTAAGAAAGCACTAGTTGTGATTTATTATCTTACTCATGATCTCATCATCCACCTGATCATCTTTCAAATTGTGGTCCTGTTGGTGATCTTCAGCAACTTGTTAACACTTCACCGAGCCAGGAACACTAAACCTATTCACAAATTTCCAATGATTTCCATACTCGTCCCGGCTCGTAATGAGGAGAGGAATATTGCCACCTGTGTCCAATCGTTACTATTCCAGGATTATCCATCTTTCGAAATTATTGTACTGGATGATCAGTCGAACGATGATACGCATGCAATACTTGTAGAGATAGCAAAAGGAAATCCTCGGTTGAGGGTTATCTCTGGTAGCCCAACACCGGAGAACCAGGGGGGTAAGAATTGGGCTTGTAGTCAATTGGCAAAACAAGCGAAAGCTGATTATTTGTTATTTACTGACGCAGATACTTTTTTTCATCCACAAGCGCTGCGTTTTATTATTGCATCCTTTGAAAAAGAACAGGCAGATTTGTTAACCGGGTTCCCACGCCAAAAAGTAATTACCTGGGGTGAACGATTGTTAGTACCTTTTTTCCCCTGGGCGTCGATTTCCTTTATCCCCTTGTGGCTCTCTGGCAGGTTGCCCTGGCGAACTTTTACAGTTGCTGTCGGGCAACTGATGCTCTTTCGGCGGGAAGCTTATATAGCAGTCGGTGGGCATGCGTCGTTAGGAACTTCAGTGGTTGATGATTTAACATTAGCCAGGAAAATTAATGCTGCCGGTTTGCACATTAGTGTCGTCAGCGTATCCGATTTAATCACCTGTCGCATGTATCATAACAGCAAGGAAGCTATCGATGGATTCACGAAAAATCTTTTTGCAGCGTTTGATTTTCGTTTGGTTTTGTATTTATTTGTATTTCTTTGGTTAGCCATTCTTTTTTGGGCTCCCCTTATTATTTTGATAGTTTCTTTAGCGGGCTATTTGCAGTTTTCAAATATCCAGCACTTACTAATTAGCCTCGGTCTTTCACTGCTTCTTTGGCTGGTTCCTTATTTGGAATTTGGGATACCGCTTTATATGGTTGCTCTGTTTCCGGTCACTATTTTGGCTAACGAAGTGGTTGCCTTCCGTTCTTTGTTTTTTAGCATGACGAACCGATTAATGTGGAAAGGTCGTCCACTCGCCCGACCAAAATGGAAGTGGTTATAAATTTCTCCACGCATGGAATTCGATGCTTTCACTTATCCATTTACAAATGGCTAATCAGTCCAGGAACCAACACCGGTGATGCGCTTAACTTGAATATGGGTTACAAAGCCGGCTGGTGGATTTTCCATTGTTGGGAACTTCACTCCTTGAGCAATATAAATCCAAGCTAACTTCTGTAATAATTCTGGCGCACCACCTTCAACAATATGCGCATCACCATGCAAAACGACATACTGCGTAAGACCCATAGCATTTTTTTCCGGACTTTGCATAGAAATTGCCACCCTGCCATCACGACGGATATTCTTAACTTTTTGATTTGCCATTAGATGCCCGGTAATAATTTCATCACCATCCAGTCCGATCCATACGACCGTCATTTGTGGACTGCCATCACGGTTGAGTGTAACCAGATGTGCAGGCGTCCCGGATTCGATCAATGCGCGAACGCTTTGTGGTATTTTCATTTCAAAACCTCCTCGGGTCAAATGATTCTGCATCTTTGAATCAAATTATAAAGAAAATAACAGCGCAGAAATCAAATCGTACAAACATCAAATCAAACTAACCTTGTCAAGCTAATCAAAACTAATCGAACATTCTCAATAAAAAAAACCCACTCCCAAAAATAAGTATCCCAATATATATCCCTTCTTTGTGTGTGACTGTCCTCTTTAGGGGATTCTATTGTTTTTCTTTCACTTAAACTTCGTGGATTAATGTTTAATCTCTTTTTTCTTTTGCTATCAGCCATGAGCAATGAGCAATGAGCTATCAGCCACTTGGTTCCCACTCATACGGAGTCGAAAACCCAAGGCACTTAAATCCATGTTTTGCCAGGATTGGCTGGCTGTCCGGGCTGGCATCCACCTGTAAGAATCGGAACCCTCTTTCGCGCGCTTCCCGGGCACGTACGGCTAACAATGCAGTGTAATACCCTTTCTTGCGATAATTGATCAATGTCGATCCACCCCATAAGGTGGCAAAGGAAGTAGATAGTAGATAATGGGTCCAGGCCGCACTGACTATTCTCCCATCTTTCCAGACCGCAAAAACACTGATCGCATCCGGATTGAATTCCAGGTCGTATTTCATTCCTGCTGCAAACCCGGAAATGTCCTGTCCCCAGACTTCACTTTCCATGCGCACAATTTCATCGACTTCGTGTGGCGTTGTCACCCTTGATATGGTCGAGACATCCATAGTCCAAAAAGCTTCCGGTAACTCATTAATATCCGCTACCATCAACGCTTCCGGTTCTTCAGCTTTAAAACCATGCGCCAATAATCGCTGAGGCAAATCTTCCGGCTTGTCGTGGCTATAGAATTTCCACTCGAAATCCACGTTGAGTGCTTTAAAATAATCTATCTGGCTTTTGATCGCCGCATCAGCAGTATCGATCGATAAGTCTGACCAGCTAACATGCCCGCCTCCGTGTCCTACGTCTGTTAACGTATATCGAACCAAATTGGGTAGGACATCCCTTCGCATGCGTGTCCATTCACACGCGCGTCGTACTTCTTTATCGAAAATTGCCAGCATTTCAGTTTCGTTCATCTTTGCTCCGATTGTAAGAGAGAAGGTAAGGACTTAGATTCAAGTTTCTTCACTTATTATAGTAATTCAGGATTAAAAGAAAACTTGTTGGATAGGATAAGCTTGTTACCTGAAAAT
>CAZPIM010000159.1:0-4797 GCA_964586385.1 uncultured Anaerolineaceae bacterium | reverse complement strand
AATAAGTGAAATAGCCAGTAACCAGGATGAAAATTATCCAAAACGGGATCAGTCTCTCCCGTCGTTCGTGCAGATGTAGAAATCGCAGAAAACCAATATAAAACAAAATCATCCCAGAGACGAACAGGGCATTGGCGGTGACAATCGCTGCCGGTCCGATGGGGGAAACAATCGATAAAGAAGAGCATGCAAATCCGAAAGCCAATGACAGGCTACCCAGCACCCAGATGCCCAGCGCGGGGAATGGTTTCACCATCTGGTACTGGGCAAAGAGAATGAGAACTTGAAGAAAAGAGGAAAGACTCAAGAATATTGAAAGCGTTTGCGTATTAATATTCATTAAAGCCTCTGGATTGGTTCCTGGTGTAAAAGAAAACCAGGATGTTTCCCCAATATTTGACAACCACTATGAGGATTTCAGGATAGGCTGCCAAAATTGATTGCTGTTAACAATGTTGTGGGAAGAATTTTCGCGCGTTCAAACTTTTTCAAGGCACTTTATTCTTTGTTTCTTCCCCCAATAATCGCAATGTTACACAATTCTCTATAATCCTACCCCCTTTTTTGGAACCTTTCTATAAAAATTCGGTAAATATATATTCAAAAACCTGTTGATACGCTTAGATTTCCTTAGAAACGCTCCTTTTATTCAAGTACATTCTTTCATCGGCCAATCGAAAAACATCCACCAGATTGGAGCCCAATTCGCCAGTACTAAACCCGACGGACAAATGCAGGCGCTCGTCATCCACCCCCTGCGCATTGGATAGTATTCTTTTGACAATATCGGCCGCGGCAGCTTCATCCGTTTCCGGCAATAAGATGGTAAATTCATCACCACCCGTGCGGGCAGCAATATCACCCGATCGGATCGAATCTTGAATGATCATGGCGGCTTTTTGAATAAATTTATCCCCCATCGCGTGTCCGTACTGGTCATTTACAGATTTAAGCCTATCCATGTCAGAAACAATAATGCTGACCGGAAACAACCGGCTAACCTGAATGCGTTCCAATTCAACTTCAAAATAATGCCGATTAAACAAACCGGTCAAAGCATCATAGTTACTTAACCGCAGCAGTTCTTTCTCCAGCCGTTTGCGTTCGGTAATTTCTTTGGAAATACAAATAACCAGCACAACTTTTCCGCTGTCATCAAAAATAGGTTTGGCGGTTGTTAAATAATATCGGTCTTCATCCGATCTTGGAACCCGGACTTCAATTATTTTCGTTTCACCTGTTTCAAACACCAACTTGACGGTGGAATATCTCTTATCAGCCTCATCTTTGGGGAAAACATCCCAAATTTTATGGTGGATGATTTCCTCTACCGGTCTGCTCACCCCTTCGGCAAAAGCATAATTTACATATTGATATTCCCCATCATTGGAAAATGAAAAAATCGGATCGCTCGATCCATCTAAAAGTACTTTGTATTTTTCTTCATTTAATTTGAAAAGATTTACCTGTTCAATTTGATCATGTATTTGTTTTTCAAGCTGCTCCACCCTGGTTTGTAGTTCACTGATTTGCTTTATCAGATCTGATTTTGAGTTCTTTGAAACAATATCGATTTTTTCCATATTTCCTCAGAAATCGTTTTGGAAGGTTTTGACCGGGTTTATTAATATTGACAAACGTAACTAAATTAAATGGGCTGCAATGATGGCAAAGTACAGGGAAAATATTATTTAAGTATATAGGATTATTATCTATGATAATCGGAAATGGGTTCATAATGAAAATTATTCGGTAAAATTGCCAGATGAGAAATGAAAACCCGACAGTTTATTCCACTTCAACAGGGCGAATTTGCCCTAAATGTGGAAAACCAGTAGATAGCTGTATTTGCAAAAAAACTGTCAAACCGGCAGGCGACGGCATTATTCGCATTTTTCGTGATTCTAAAGGCAGGAAGGGCAAAACCGTTACGCTAATTACCGGGGTGACCCTGGCCGAAGAAGCCATGCGTTCCCTGCACAGTGATTTGAAACAAAAATGTGGTTCCGGCGGAGCCATAAAAGACGGCATACTGGAAATTCAGGGAGATCATCGTGATCTCATTTTTACTGAATTAAAGAAGCGGGGTTTCACCGTCAAATTAGCCGGGGGTTGATAAATGGAACTTTTTCCTATGCGAGTTCAGTATCAAGCGTTTCTTGTGGGGAATTTTGAATACTTGCCGGTTTTCCATAGTTACTCAGCATGATTCTGGCAAATTTGGCAGAGATCCACGCCAATCCATTGCTGATGTGCATCGACAATATTGCGACCAAAACACCGACAAAACTTAGGAGCAAAGCGCCTTGCAATGTTGTGATTTCAATTGAGGTATTACCCCTAGCATTGAAATCAATGATTGGGTGGAACGTCTGATAATAGAATGGCGCAGCCAGCAAGGCTAAAGATAACGAACCGAAAACAGCCAATAGTGTAAAAGACACCATCCCCATGGGCAGTTTTACCATCAGGAACAACAACCCCTTCCAGGTGACCTGATTGGCTGCCATTGATCCCAACTTCTGCAGCAAACTTTTACCGCTCATATCCTCATAGCTCACAGGCAGGATATTCTCACCCAGCAAACTTATTGCCAGGCGGCGTTCCATTTTGCAAAGTGTATACCAACCTGCAAAAACACCCATAACAATGGGGATACCAATCCAAAAGATCATTAATGGCAATCCCAGGGATAACCCGCTTACCAGAAAAACAAAATAGAAAATTCCCAGCGGCAGAGCCAGCAAATGGTACAACAAATTCAGGTAGGTTTGTTTTCGAATCGGTACATCAACTACAGAAATCATTGTTTGTAAAAGTGTTCCCATGCCATTTTCCTTGCAGCAAATTATTTTTTTAATGAGGGTCATCCCCCTATCGTTTAAACATACGATCTTATAAAATAGAAGTTGCAGAATTTTTCATCCTATCTTAGAAAATGTCCCCAATCTACAATGCTTTTTCATCGGCCAAAAGCAGATTCTTCCCTCGCCTGTTCCAGGGACTGATACTGGTTGTATGCTGTGCATTTACCGATCAGGCTATTGGCGCCGATTTTTCAGCCTATGATCTGATCAATGCCGTCAACCAGATCAGAACTTCCCGGGGAATCCCCGAGGTTCACATAAACTCCATATTGATGAACGTAGCCCAAAGCCATTCGGAATATCAAGCCGCCAACCGGCGCTCTTCACATAGCGGAATCTATGGAGAGATCGTAAATGAACGGGTTGCGGCTGCCGGGTACGGTGCCGGCGGCAAAATTGTCGCCGGTGAGAATGTAGCCAATCTTGATAACAGCGTAACCGGCATGCTGCCAATCATAGTATATGAAATCTGGTCTGATGCAGGCCATTGGGGAACCATGGTCAATCCCAAATATCAGGATATTGGGGTTGGTATTGCCTCAGACGAAAAATCTGTGTATGTCACATTAAATCTTGGCGGTGTTGTTTCAGAAAAAGCAACCCCGCAGGTAACACAGGCAGCCGGTACACAACCCCAACCCATTCAAGGGGGCCAGGTTCCGGCCATCCTTCCTTTACTCACTTCCACCCCTATGCAGGATGGCGCTGTGTATCATTTTGTCGGTTATGGCCAGACTTTAAGCACTATAGCCAGGATATATCAGGTGGATATCAAAGAACTGGTCAGGCTGAACCAGATCGATCCCGACAAAATTTACACCGGCCAGAAATTACTGATCAAAACGGCTGGAACCATACCTTCAACTGAAACAGCCCAGGCGACCAACCTCCCCACTATTACCGCCACTCTGGAATTAACACCCACTTTAACAATTTCACCAACCATTCTTCCTGCAAAGACCCTGCCTGCAATGGAAACCAAAGAGATTGGCATATACCTCATCTATATATTGTTTGGCGTTATTTGCGTTTTCATTCTTTTTTACCTTCAGAAATTACAATCCCGTCCAAAATAAAACTGTTTTGCACAGCGGCTATAAGAAACCGTATAATCAGTTTTTCCGACCACAAAAAAATCCAAAAGTGTTTTACAGGTCTGATATGACAAAAAAACTCATCCTCGTTGCCGGCAATATAGGTTCTGGTAAAACATCCCTCACGGAAAGGATTGGTCAAAACCTGGGTTGGCGTACAGCCTTTGAATCGGTGGCAGATAATCCATACCTGCCGGAGTTTTACAAGGATATGCGCAAGTGGTCATTTCATTTGCAGATCTATTTTCTTGGCCATCGTGCCCGGCAGCACATGGATTTATGGGATGATCACCGCTCAGCCATTGTAGATCGCAGTATCTATGAAGACGCCTATATTTTCGCAAGGGCGCTCAATAAGATGGGCAATCTGCCCGATCTGGATTACCAGGCTTACCTCTCCGTTTTCGACCTGGTGATTCGCGGGCTGCCAGCCCCATCCTTGCTGGTTTACCTGAAATGTCCGGTGGAAGTTCTGATGGAAAGAATTCACAGCCGCGCCCGCGACATGGAAAGCAGCATTTCGGCTGATTACTTAAATCTGCTGGACAGCTTCTATGAAGATTGGCTGGGTTCGTTTGATCTCTGCCCGGTTCTCACTTTACGGACGGATGACCTGGATTTTGTCCACAAAACTGAGCATATGAATCTGGTAATGGCGACCATTCAGGACAAGCTTGCCGGCAAGGAAGAGCTTTCATTTCTTAAAGGAGAATAATCAAAAAGCGCCTTAAGGCGCTTTTTGATTATCTTGCAACCAATATCAAATCACTCCGTATACCTAAGTAGAGAAGCTTTACAGGAGCCGTAGTTGAACACAGCAGAAAACACCTGGTTGG
>CAZPIM010000158.1:0-4799 GCA_964586385.1 uncultured Anaerolineaceae bacterium | reverse complement strand
ACCTGGCAGTTGTACCAAAAAATAACATAACCATGCTCCAGGCTGTGAACAAGATTGCCTTCGGGATAGGTTACCAG
Organism: uncultured Anaerolineaceae bacterium; assembly: GCA_964586385.1. GTDB lineage: Bacteria > Chloroflexota > Anaerolineae > Anaerolineales > Anaerolineaceae > UBA6170. The sequence goes on along the minus strand of CAZPIM010000158.1, from coordinate 4,722 downwards.
GGTCTCCGGATCATTCTCTTCATAAAAGCCTGCGGCAAGCGGGGTCGCGTAATGCTTCCCTCCTGCAGGTGGGCTGGAAGGATAAGGACCGGGATCGGTTCCATCCGGAACATGATCTGCAGAGGCGACGGCTATGATTTCACCCAGCGCTTCGTTGGTAGCTGTAGCGGTATTCCTTGGCTGTGACACAACCATCGCTACGATAACTAATACCACGAATATTCCAAGTACAGCGTACATCCAAACATTTGTATTTGCAGTTTTCTTCGTTATTTTCTTTTTAGTTGCCATATAAATTCCCGAATTAAGATAAGATGTGTCCAAATATTCTCCAAATGTACCGAAATAATCATTCGATGTCAAATGATTGTACGTATCTCTGGTCTTAAAGTCGAGTTATTATAATTAATGGTTACTCCGAATGACCAGTAAAAAACTCCCCGCCTGACGGGATACATTTAGGGATTGCGTGGTTTATACTGTGATTATTCAACGTATTGGATCATATTCATAAGGATCAGAATGATCACTTTTCAAGTTCGAAATTTTTCTCAAGCAGATATTCCCGCCATTATGCAACTGCAGAAGGATTATGCACAAAAATTTCCAGGCGCAAAAATTGTGCCTGCCGAAGTGTATGCATCACCCTCCTTTCATCATGGCGAAGATGTGTTTTGTCTATTCCACCCCAACGGTCAATTGCTGGCATATGCAGTTGTTTACCCGGTGTTTGCAAGTAACAACAATCATTCTCCACATATCATGTGGACAGAAGTAAAAACTTCCCCATTCATTGGTGAATTTAAAATGATCAAAGACGAGTTATTTGATCATTTGCTTAAAAGAATAAAAATATTAATCAAGGATCGCGGAAATCATCCGGTAGAAATCACTTTTCAATACCTTCCGATAGAAGAACCTAGCATTCAATATGTGATCTCAAAAGGGGCAAAAATAGAGTCCAATATCTTTGAAATGGAACGCTCATTAAAGAAACCGATCCCGATGATTACACCGCCTGCCGGAATTCGCATACAACCCTGGAAGATGGAAAGCACCCCGGAACAGGCCACTTATGTGAAAGCCCGTAACGAGAGCTTCCCGGATGCACCCATCCGGCTGGATGAGTGGATCTATTTTATGCAATCCACCCAATGGGCTTTAGGAACAAACATAGCTGCTTTTGATGGTGAACAACTGGCTGGTTGTATGACCGTTTTCTGGAATGAAGTAGTTGATCCAATGGTTGGTATGAGCGAATATATTTTTGTGCGGCCAGCCTGGCGGGGTAAAAAAATTGCCCCAGCCATGATAAGTAGAGGTCTGCTTTACTTACAGGAGCATGGTTTGCAAAAAGCGCAGCTTGAAGTTCGTGCTATCAACCGGAAGGCAATCGACCTTTATGAAGTTCTAGGATACGAACTGGTTCAGGAAAGCGGCGTTTATATCATTCGAATTTAAAAACGCAGGATTCAATGTAATAACGGATGAAAATGTCTTAATCTTTCCCATGGAAATGGCAGTTCAAACCACCAATGTTGGTGGTGGAGATGTATTTGGGGTGGGTGGCAATTATGGTTTGCTCGTTTTTCTAATTTTCAATTGAAAATTAAAGTTTTGTCTTATACTGTAAAATACAGACAAAACTTTTTTTTCCAGAGTATAAAAATGGTAGAAATCATACCTTATCAACGCTCCTGGCCAATCGAATTTCAATCGATCGCTAAAACCCTGCGGATTGCACTTGGGGATTTGGCTTTGCGAATTGATCATATCGGCTCTACTTCCGTACCGGGGCTGGCAGCGAAAGATGTAATTGATATTCAAATTACTGTGGCTGACTTTAGCCCTGTTGTAATCAGCGCAATGAATTCCGCGGATTATCAATTGAAAAAAATACTCAGTTGGGATCATATTCCACCGTTGTTTACCGGGACAGAAGAAAATTGGCAGAAATTGTTTTTTCAGGCTCCAGACGGGCAACGACGCACTCATACCCATATGCGCATCAATGGCAGGGCAAACCAACGCTACCCGATCCTGTTTCGCGATTATTTGCGTACCCATACTCCCACAGCCCTTGCGTATGCAGAACTCAAACGCATGTTAGCTGCCCATCTGGCAGATCCGGAGATGTACACGGAAGTAAAAGATCCGGCTGTGGACTTGATTTACTTCGCCGCTGAAGCCTGGGCAGAAGCCACTACCTGGCAACCCGGACCTTCTGACGCATAGATATTTTTTCCAATTCATGAAAATTCTTTCCATGCGGAGAAAACACCTGTACTCGTGGTTATGTTTCCTATGCCTTAAGGCATAGGAAATCCTCTATCTTTCTTAAGACTTTTTTCTATCTTGCGGCACTGCCAACCATTCTCCTTTTTGGTTAAGATAGCTACATCACATAAAAAAATGATCCCTGTTCGGGATTGATAAAAAGAGGAGAATGATGATGGAAAACAAACTTTCAAACAAGAAAAATGCACAGAAGATCTTTTTAGGTGTAATCCTGGTATTGTTCGGTCTGGTACTGATTGCCGCTCGTACGATTGAATCCGGTGTATTTGTGCTTTTATTACCGGGTGTATCCATGTTGATATGGGGCTGTCTAAGTAAAGAAGTCGGTTGGATCATCCCCGGTTCGATCGTCTCAAGTATCGGTGTTGCCTCTTATTTCATTGAGGAAACCAAAATTGGTGCTGCACAGGAAAGCGTGCTAGGTGGTACATTTATGTTGATTTTTGCAGCCGGTTTCTTTATGATAACTTTATTGACACGCATCTTCACCGGAAAAGCACATTTCTGGGCACTCATCCCGGGCAGCATTATCGCTTTGTTTGGTGGGCTACTCCTGATGGGTGAAAAAGGCAACTATTTGCTGGAAATGAGCAACTACCTCTGGGCTGGTGCACTCGTGATCGTAGGATTAATCATCCTGCTTAACACACTCCGAAAAAAATGACGCTTCGCTCCTGGCAAGGAGAGGAATCTACAAAAAATCCCCGGTTCGTACCGGGGATTTTTGCTGATTTTGGGAATGACTAGGCTCCAGCGGCTGGTGCAGGACCGGCTGCATTACTGCGGCTGCGTTCGATAGATTGCAAAGCCAGGTAATTTTGACCGAATTTCTTGATATTGTCCATCTCGATATCGTACTGGTCATAATGGCGCTCTTCATCATTGACCAGGTCTTCAAAGAGCTTTTTGGTGTTTGAGTCCGCATTCTTGCTACATTCGATAGCGAAGCGGTTATAGTCCATCACACTTGATTCTTCCATGTGCTGTGCCAGTTTCAACATCTCACCGACATCGTGAATTTTTTGTACTTCTTTGGATGCCCTGATCTCCACTTCACCTTTAAGGAAGAGATTCCGTTCAGCCAGCCGTTCAATATGTACCATTTCTTCCATGGCTGTACGCAAAAAGAGGGTAGCCAGCAGGTCGTAACCCTGATCATCACAGTGAAAGTGAAAGTACATATACTGGTGGACAGCGGTCAGTTCATCTGCAATGGCGCAGTTCAATAATTCAATACTTTTTTCGTGCATTCTTCACCTCATAATATAGTTTTTCGAACAAACACGTGTAGTTTATTCTTAATAATTAAATTTTTATGCTAGTATTATTATAGTTAAAAATTTCACAAAAATCATTTTTTGATGACATTTTACTGCATTTGTTCATTATTATTTTTCAACAAATCGCAATATAAAAACATTATAAATAAACCACATATGACATAGATTCAGCCACGTCGTATTCTTGTTGTTTATCCTGCATGAATAAATAAAAATCTTTTGTGCAATTTGCGCTTTGATTCATCTCCGGAATTTCAATTCTTTTCCATTCCAGTTGGTTAGCAACGCACCCAGGGCGACCAGAGCCAGACCAAAAACATCCTGAAGATTTAATGGCTCATGCAGGAAAATCCAAGCCATAATGGCGATCTGGATCAGCATGGTGTTGTTGATAATGCTGGATTCAACCGCTGTCAGGATCTGTTGGGTTTTGCTCCAAATCGTGAAGGCAAAGGCTGTATTGACCACTGCCAGCCAGACCAGCGCTCCCCAATTAGAAGAACTCAGTCTTGGCATGTCCTCAAATAGGAGACCGCTGGCCAGCATCAGGGTAGCCCCGATGGTCATGCTGGTGGTGGTGACCACATACGCTGGAATTTTACGGGTGCGATTGATCGCCCGGCCTTGAATACCTGCTATGGCGTTGGCCAAAATCGTAACAAAGGCCATACTCAAACCAATAGCGGTGAATTTTTCATCCTGTAAAGGAATGAAATACAGCAACACACCCACTACAAAAACAGCAATCCCGCTCCATTGAATCCAGGTTGGGATCTCCTTGAGTGAATAGATCCCGATGATTGCCACCAGTATGGTGGTGAAATTGAGCATCAGGCTGAAGCTAATCGCACCCATGTATTTTAGTGTAATGAATTGGGCTCCCTGGGCGATGGTGTAATAGATCAGACCGAAAAGGAAGAGGGTGATCCATTCCTTACGGGAAATCTGACGCAAGGCGGTTTTATATTTGAGCAATCCCGGTAAAAGGATCAAAGAAGCCAGCATGTAGCGAATGCCGGCAAAGAGTAGCGGCGGAATGTCTTCGATATTGTTTTTAATCAATATCCAGGAGGTGGACCATAAAAATGAAACAAAAAGTGCGGCGAGAATCGCTTTGGTGTGCGTTTTCATACCGCTTGATTTT